>JAWXBP010000392.1 GCA_034440135.1 Planctomycetia bacterium | reverse complement strand
GACGCGGCGGCAAAAAGGCTTGTTGATTGGACTGTGGTCGCGGTCAGGTTCTCGAGGCTTGGCGGTTGGGCTTGAGAAATCGTGGTTGCTTCCATGGGCGAGGGCGACTTGGGCAACGCGGTTTCTGACGGCTGGACCGACAAAGCCCCCTAGCTCACTCAAGTTCTCGGCGTGGCTGTTCGATATGCCGCCACGCGGAAGATGTTGAGCCCTATTGCGCGCAACATCGCGGCATAGGTTACTTTCGCCATGCCGCGAACGCGCAAGCGGGCCATGCCCATCTGATGCTTGAAGCGAGACATCGTCGCTTCAATGCCGGCTCGCCAGCGATAGCGCTGGCGAAACTCTTCGCTCGCATCCTGGAGCCGTCGCTCGCGCTGCTTCACACGGTCGTGATTGTATTGCCAGCGACGTTCGCTGCGACCGACAGCGGCGGCTGGACAGTCGTCTCGCCGCGGGCACGCGTGACACGCGGCCGAGTCGAACAGCACCTGAAGGCGTACGTCCGCCACGCTCGTCTCTACCGGCTCGTACCCGGTCGGGCAGCGCACGACGCGTCCCTGGTCGTCCAACTCGAAGTCTCCCAACGTGAATTTGCCTTGGCGTTTTCCTTTGGCCGTCATGGCGGGGGAGATGATCTCCACCTGTCGCTCACGGCCCTTCGCCAAACATGCGTTCGATCCGTAGTGCGAGTCGGCGAGCAACTCGCTGGGTTTCAAGCCGCGTTGCTCGGCGTCGACCAAAGCCGGTTCCAAGGCGTCCTGATCGTGCATCGTCAGTTTGCCGACGGCAACGTGCGTGACCAGGTCCGGCTTCGACGGCGAAGAATCGTCATCCGGGGAGTCATCCTCGGCAAAGGTCTCCATGATTTGCACCAGGTAGCCGACGCCGCGATGCTTGTTGTAGCGGGCGTCAGGATCGGCCGGACTGAGCACGCCGTCGCAATCGCTCTTGCGCGGCGGCCGCACGAGGACCGGCGCATCTGAATCGCCGGAGATCTCGCATTGCTCATGGAAGATACGCTCGAGCAGTTGAAAGCTCTCCAGCGTCGACGCTTCCGTTTGGCGAAACTGCTCAATCAGCGCATACACGTCCTGGGCCGCTTCCGGCAGACGCCGCTTCGATTCGCTGGGCCGCGTGTCGGCAAAGCAACCGCCGCCTTGTCGCTCGACGTACTTTCGTAAAACTTCGGGATCGACCGCCGCATACTGCTCAGAAAACGTCCGCTTCAGCTCTCGCAGAAACTTGCTGGCTGCTTCGACAAGAATGCCCAATCGGGTCAGACCGCGAATGGCCGAGCGAACGGCGGTAGAATCCAGACGCTGCTTGCCGCTATCGACGCCCACGGCGGCGATCAGCTTGTCGGTCAGCGTGCGGAACAGGACCTCGTCCAATCCAAGCTCCAAGATCTTGCAGCGGTAATTCCGGAGGGTGCGCTCGCAGAGATAGGCGTCCGGTTCGCGGCGAATGTCGAGCGCATAGTGCCACGCGATGTTCAGAGCGACCGCCTCGGTCGTCTGCTGATCTGTTAGATCATGCAACTGCTGCAAAATCAAAGCGCCCAACGCGACGTGCAGGTCTTTGCTTGGACGCCCGAAATCGTCCCGAAAACAGGCCGCCAATTCTTTGACTGGAAGATGCTGGAGTAAGTAATCGCGGAATACTCCCGCCCAACTCTGGTACAAAAGACGGCGTCGCTGCGGTCCAAGATACTCCCACGGATCGAACAGATCGCCGCTCCGATGGTCGCGTACAGTTAACATCCCGCCAACTTAGCGCTCTGGCCGGCGCCAGCAAGGTCAAGCCGCTGACTTTTTGCCGCCGCGTCAAATTTGGTTGCCAAAGAACGAGAAGTATTCACTTGTACACTATCAGATTGCGTGGCCAATTTCAAGCTGTAAGTTTTTGGAAAATGCGGCGGCGTGGCTTTCGCCGTTCCGATACTGAAGAGTCGCGACGGCCCGGTTCTTGTGCAATTGTTCCACTCCAACCGCTATAGTGATGGGCATAAGAACCACGCTGGAAGCCTGGTAATCTCCTAACAGTCAAATGAGAAACCTACGCTATTTCGATTTATGGGACTTTGAGCGTGACGGTCGATTCTACGAACGATTGGGCATCCGCCGGTTCAAGCGATTTGCCACACAGGGCGACTACTGGAATAAAAGGCGCAGGCTTTCCAATCCAAGTTTCAGGAATGTAAGAGATTTTAATTCGGCGATCGAATGGGAAGCCCGCACGAGGTGGAATGAATTCGTGACCTGTGCAGTCTTGTCGTTGGCCTGGCCATCATGGTTTGGCTCTACTCGCGGAGCGAGTATATCTGGCTGATTGCCATCTTCTTCGCCGTCCTCATCTGGGACATCTATCCCATCATGCTGCAGCGCTATAACAGGGCAAGGATTTGTAGAATTAAGCGCGCCAAGCATGGTCTTGATGGCCCGCTAAATAAACTTTCCTAGCAACACATTGTTAGGAAAGTCCTTCTGCGTGGCGCTACCCCCTCGGCTCCAAAGCGTATTCAACTGTTAGCCAGCGAAGCTACGCACATTTTCCATTCTTCTGGTCCCCTCCCCTTGAGGGGGAGGGAGCCGGAGGATTCGTTGGTTACTGGGGTTACTGGCTAGCTGTTGAATAAGCTTCGGAGTTGGGG
>JAWXBP010000391.1 GCA_034440135.1 Planctomycetia bacterium | reverse complement strand
TTTCTGCGCTGCGCGATCGTTCGTGCGCTCGGCTTCCTCATACGCCGTCAACACGCGGCGACGAATCTCCGTCGCCTGTTCCAACGATTTGAGGCCGGGGGCGAATTCTTCCCAATCGTTGCGGCCGAAGTAACTGTGCTGTGCGCCGCAGGCGAGCAACAAGTAGTCAAATTCCCGCTCCGTGCCGTTCACCATTGCCACTTTGTGGGCGAGGTCGATTCCGGTCACTTCATCCTGGATCACGCGGATGTTGCGATACTTCGAAAGCAGGCTGCGAATCGGCGCGGCGATGTCGGCCGGACTGAGGCCGGCCATCGCCACCTGATACAGCAGCGGCTGAAAGAGGTGATGATTCCGGCGATCGACCAACGTCACTTCGACATTGCCGGCGCGACCCAGGGCCTTGGCGGCGTTCAAACCTGCGAATCCGCCCCCCACGATCAACACGCGCGGCATCCGGTAGGCCCTCAAGGTTCATGGTCATCCGCGTCAAACACGACGCGCCAGCAATTATCCGCACGACAATGCAATATCCGCAAGACGGGCGGAGGGCAACGCAACACTAGCCCGTAGCGCCAGCGAGGGAGAATTGACGACGCTAAATGCGACGAGATGAAACTCTCAACGACGTCACATCGAAAGCGCTGGGTGCCTGGGGCAGCGGCACAATTGTCGCGGCCTCCATGGTCGAACATCTGGGGCTAGGCAAGATGATTCAACAGATCGACACGATGCCCCAGTGTTTCGACATTGACAGACTCAATCGCCTGCCCCAGCCCCAGGCGCCCGCCCGTGAGTGTTGCAACGCGTTCTAGAACAACTCCGTCAGCGGCGCGCCGTCTTCCAGGAGATTGAATTCGCGGCCGTCCTTGTCGCGGGCGTGCAGATCGTCGATGCCCATCGCGTGATAGACGGTCTTGGCGATGTGCGCGGGCGTGACCGGCTTATCGGCGGGCAACTCCGCGCGGCGGTCGGTAGAACCATAAACCTGGCCGCCGCGAATGCCGCCGCCGGCGAGGACGACGCTTTGGCAATGCGTCCAATGATCGCGCCCCGCGCCATACGTGCCGCCGGAGCGGATGTCCCCGATCTTTGGCGTGCGCCCCATTTCGCTGGTGATCAACAACAGCGTTTCGTCCAACATGCCGCGGTTGTGCAGGTCTTCCACCAGCGCGGAATAGGCGCGATCGAACTCCGGCAGCAAGTCGTCTTTCAAGCAATTGAAATTGTTGGCGTGCGTATCCCAGCCGCCAGCGCTTTGGCACTTCTTGTGAAGCCGTTTTTCGTCTTCCATCCAGAAGACGGTGATGAAAGGCACGCCAGCCTCGACCAGTCGCCGCGCCAGAAGCAGACTCATGCCGTTCACGTTCTGGCCATAACGCTCGCGCAATGCTTCCGGCTCCGAAGAGACGTCGAACGCGGCCGTGGTTTGCTTCGAGCCGAGGAGCGTCATCGCGCGCTCCTGGAGTTGCGACCATTGGCGCGGTCGTGCGCCGGCTTCAAATTCTTGCTTTGCTTGATCGATGCTGCTCAACAGCGCCTGGCGCGATTGCAGCCGATCGACGGAGACGTCCCCCTCCAGCACCAGCGCCGGCGTCTGGAACTTAAGTGGCGCGGCGATGTCGCCGAACACGTAGAGCGGGTCGTACTCGACGCCCAACCGCGCGGCGAACTGTCCGGGCCGTGTATACGGCGCGGGGCTAGGCATCTGCGGGAGCGTCACCGCGTTCGGCAGCCCGTCGCCTTGCGGCAATCGCGCGCCCACGACCGAGCCCATGAACGGCCAATCGTCCGGCATCGGCGTGCGGTTATTGCCGAGCGAAAGGAACGTCGCGTCGGGTACATGCCCGGTGAGGTTGTGATAGTAACCGGCGTGGTGATCGTTGGTGTTCACCGTGGCGCCGACGGAGCGCACGATCGCCAAGTGATGTGCCTGCTTGGCGACGAGCGGCAAGTGTTCGCCGATGCGGACGCCCGGGGCGCTCGTGTCAATCGGTTGAAACGGCCCGCGATATTCCGCCGGGGCCTCGGGCTTGAGATCCCACATGTCGATGTGGGACGACCCGCCGCTCAAGAAAAACAGAATCGTCGACTTGGCTTTCGCGCCCGGATTGCGCTCCTGCGTGGCCGCATTCGCTATGAACGGCAAACCGCCCAATCCTGCCGCGGAAGCGACCAGAAACGAGCGTCGCGATACAGGCTGTCGCGTGAAGCTGCGATGCGGCATGGCGGGGCGACCATTGTCGAACAGGCGGGGCGGGGCTGGCCCTATTGTAGCGGCGCAGGAAGCTTCACATCAACCCGCCTTGATGCGATTCACGGCGAGATTCCCGCCCGTGACTATCTGGGCGAATGGCTCACTCGCCGGTCGTGGGATCGATCACGCCGCGCACTTCCGAAATGCGATTGGCCGGAAAGCCGCCCTGTTTGGCGTGCTGCTCGATCAAGTCCTTGCTCGGCGCGATGTACACGCAATAGACCTTGTCATCGGTGACATAACTCTCGACCCATTGAATCGCCGGGCCGAGGTTCTTCAGCACGGAGCAGGATTTCTGCGAAATGCCGTGCAGTTCGTCAGCGGAGAGTTTTCCGGCGCCGGGGATTTCGCGTTCGATCACAAACTTTGGCATGGAACCACCGAAAAATAGAGCGTGAGTCAATACCACAGCGTATCAGCTCGTGAAGCAGTTCGGTAGCCGCGGTTGCGTTACGTCGACTTTGCATTTCGATCGCCAAACGAGACCTTGTAAGCCCAGTCGATCAAATCCGCGTTCGCCATGTGGTCCATCGAATGCAGCTTCTTATAGATATTGTTCGGGGAATCGTAAGGAACGCGTCGCATTCCGTCCGAGGTCATTTCACCGAGGCGGAGTTCCAGCCAATTGATGACATCGCTTTGCGAGTCGACTTGCATCCGCAAGTGCATCGGCACAAGCGTCTGGTCTGAGATCAGAATACAGAGTCCGTAGATCTCGGCCTCGTGTTCGCCAAGCTTGCTTGCCGACGCCAGCGACACGCCGTCAAGGCTTTCGTGACGCCATTCGGGATGACATTCGCGAAGCACGTCGGGGATGTAGTACTCAAGAGCGTCAGAGGCGACTTTCAGTGAGCGTAAATTCAGAATCGAACCGCCAAGTTCAACCTGGCGGAGACAATTCCGAATTTCGCGGGCGATAGTGTTTTCAATGCTGAAGGCGAAACTCCGATCTCCACTTGTCGACGAACTAATGACTGGCGGTTGATTGGGAACGAGCGAAGTCGGTAGTTGGCTCAGTAGTTGGCCTCACTCCCCAATCACCTTCACCAGCACCCGTTTCGCCCTTCGCCCGTCGAATTCGCCATAAAAAATCTGTTCCCAAGGGCCGAAGTCGAGTTTGCCGTCGGTGATGGCGACGACGACTTCGCGGCCCATGATTTGGCGCTTCAGATGCGCGTCGGCGTTGTCCTCGCCGGTGCGGTTGTGCTGGTAGCGGTCCGGCGAGGCGTCGAACGGGGCCAGTTCTTCCAACCAGCGTTTGTAGTCGCGGTGCAAGCCGGGTTCGTCGTCGTTGATGAAGACGCTGGCCGTGATGTGCATGGCGTTCACCAGCACCAAGCCTTCCTGCACGCCGCTGTCGCGAACCATCGCCTCGACTTCCGGCGTGATGTTCACGAACGCCATTCGCTCCGGCAGCTTGAGCGTGAGATAGTGCGTGGCCGATTTCATGCGGTGTACAGGAAAAAGGTTGTCGGCCGTGACGACGCCCGATTAGGGCGCCGCGGCCGGTGCCGGCACTTGCAGACTGCCGCAAACCGCCGGCGCAACGATCGTGGTGAGCTTCAGAACTTCGTCCAAGTCGTCCGAGATCCGCAACCCGACGAGCACTTCCCAGCCGTTGGAATTGTGGACGTAGAGATCGAGCGTGCCGGGAATCGTCTCCTCGCCTGCGGGGGGCGTACCGAACGGCATGTCGCCGGTGATGTGGGCCTTCTTCCAAGCGACTTGCGTCACGCCATCCTCCGCGATAAACGATTCGTCCGTCCAGGTAACTGGCTTGCCAGGAAAAGCTTTCGGCAACAGCGCGTTCACGGCATCGACAAGCGGCTTTCCTTTGCCGACTTTTTGCTGGCACAGGTAGACATAGAGCGGCTTGTTGGCGTTTTGCTTCGTCAGTTTGTAACCGCGCCAACAGACGCGCTGAGCGGGCAGTTCCATGTTCGGCACCGACCATTCGTTGGGCGCGATTGGCTGATTGGCGAACTCCGCGTCGGCTGCACCCTTGGCGTATTGAACCTGCACTTCCAGCGGCAACCGAATTGTCGGCGAATCGAGATCGCCAGGGTAGATCTTGTCCTGACCCCACAACTTTTCGTACACGGCGAGAGTCTCGCCGAGCTTCGCGGCGGCGATGCCCTGCGTGTTGAGGCGGTTCTCGTATTCCGAAGTGCCACATCCGGTTGCGGTGAGCATCGCCAAGATCATTCCCACAACGTTTCGGCGGACAGCAATTGGGTGGCGCATCGGCAATTCAGGGAAGGACTTATGGGAGTGGATTCGATCGATTCTGGATGGCTGAGGCGGGGGTGTCAAGCAAGGCAGAACGACGGATCGTTCGACGCTTCACGCTAGGATAGCAGTTCGCGCAGATGGAAATGGAATTTTCCGAGCTTCCCGCCATAGTTGCCGGCGCTAATGGCGACGACGTCCGGCGCGGCGGCCGCGTGGATGCCAGCCGCCATCGCAGCGCGAATCGCGGGTTCGTCCGTGCCGTCCAGCACGATTTCCAGGGCGTAGTTGGTGCGCGGATCAAGACGGCTTTCTACTCGGCCGCGCAGCGTGGGGCAAAACGTATCGGCGGTCGACGCCGGCAGCTTCTTGTACTTGGAGCCGACTTTGCTCCCGCTCCGGGCAACGCCGCCAGGGAAGGGCGTGATCACGTTCGTCAGAGGCTCGATCGCCTCGATCGCCCGACGCGCCGCCGCCAGGACGCCAGGCAGGGTCGCCGCTTGAATGATGAAGTTGCCGCCGCCGATCCCTTTCGCGACGCCGAGTTTTTCCTCGACCAGAAATTCACCGTCCATCACCGGAATGCGCCAGTAGCGGCGGCCGTCAATCAGCTTGCTTTTTTGAAACCCATCGCCGAAGAAGCGGATGTGCTTGCCGAGCGGAATCCATTCCTCCGCCTCGGGCAGGCCGTTGTAGACTGCGCTCGTCGCGCACGTCATCAAGCATTGGCCGGTGCGGTTGGCCACGCTCTTCGCCAGACCTTCCGCGGAAAAGCCGAACACCAGGACACTGGCGCCAAGCCGGCCGTCGAGCGTCTGCTCCGGTGAAAGATATTGCTCGACGCCCGCTTCGGCGTCACAGGCGATAACGGAACTGGCGTAGCCGGTAAAAGCGCGCAATCCAGCGTCCAACCAATGGGCATCATGCGCCGTGACGATCAAACGCACATAGCGCAGGCGAAAGGCCTCTGCGAACGTATCGTCGATAAGCGTCTGACCAAGCTGCACGCCGCGCCGCCTCCGGT
>JAWXBP010000390.1 GCA_034440135.1 Planctomycetia bacterium | reverse complement strand
CGGGACTCGTTGTCGCCGGCGCGACTCGGCCGTTCGCAGGACCGGCTTCCGACAACGACTCGCCGACCCCTTTTTGTTGGTTCCGGCTACGCCGGGCTGTGTTCAATCCGTGGCAAATTGAACAGGTTATTCATGTGCGGAACCTTACCCCGCCTTTTCGACCGCCGAGAACAGCTCCTTGAGCTCTTCGCCGTCGAGACGAACGTCGCTGCTCAATCCACGGCAAGCCATCTCGATACAAACTTTAGGCGCCTGATTACCGACGATCCCCTCGACAACGGCGGCGACCGTGTGAAAAAAGGCCATCTCTTCGTGTCCTAGGAATTCGAGTTTCGCGGCCAGTGGAGCGAATACTCCGTACGACATCAGAATTCCTAGAAACGTACCGACCAATGCGGCGCCCATGCTGTGTCCGATTTCTTCGACCGGTCCATCGATGTTGGCCATCGTCACGACGATGCCCAACACGGCGGCCACGATGCCGAACCCCGGCAAGCCGTCGGCGGTTTTCGTCAACACGAAGAGCGGCCCGTGATGCTCATTTTCGATCGCCTTCAGTTCCGCGGCGGCCAGCTCGGGCACTTTGTCGGGAGTGATGGCGCCGTCGATCACCGGCGACAACAGCCCGCAAATCAAGCCCGTGGCGTGGTGATTCTTGGCGATGCCTGGATACTTTTGAAAGATGGTGCTGGAGTGCGGATCGGTGACGTGCGGTTCCAGCGCCAGTATGCCGTTGACGCGCGATAACCGCGCTAACTCGTACATTACGCGGAACAGTTCGTCGTAGGCCTTCTTACCGTACGGCGACCCTTTGATCGTCTGGATCATGCCGTGCATCAAATCGATCAGCACCTTTTTTGGCGACATGATGATTAGGGCGCCCAGCGCGGCGCCGCCAATCGTGATGAGCTCCGAAGGGTGAATGAGCGCGCCGACGTGCCCGCCGGCCATGGTGAATCCACCAAGGACCGAACCGAACACGACAACGAGGCCTACGAAGACGATCATGACGAACTCCGGCGACGGACCGATCAATAGGCAGCTTCGCCCGCACGCCCGATGCCCCGCTGCGGGCGCCTGTCGGGCGAGGCGGGTAGTAAAAAATGCACGCGGCCTTTTGACCGATCTAAGATGTTGCTCCAGGTAAACATAGCTTGCGGTCCACGCGCGGCGACCGCAGAACGAGCCTGAGGCTCGGTCTATTTTCCATTCCGTAACTGGCTTTGGGGATTGTAGTTACGTCTGCCTTACCGGCTTATGACGGGTGTGCCGACGGCGGCAGTCGTTATGATTGGCAGCGAGGCGGCGGGCCCGCACTGGGCCCCCGTTTGTGGTCTGAATTCAACACTTGCCGTTGGGTTGATGTCGTGCCCCTATCCGCCGGAATTTCGCGCGCGACGATCACGCCCTACTGGGGCGTCGAGCTGACCGGCTGGGGCTACTACATCGAGCGCCGCTGGCAGCGAATCCACGATGACCTGCATGCCACGGCTCTGGTTTGCGACGATGGTTCTCGCACCGCGGCGCTGGTCGCGGTCGATCTGATGGTCGTCGACCGGCGTTTCACCGATCAAACCCGCAGCTTGGTTCACGCGCACACCGGCATCGCGCCGGACGCCATCTTGATTACTTGCTCGCACAGTCACAACGCACCCGCGGCGGGCGGATTGCTGGGCGCGGGCGCGTGCGATCCGGTTTACGAAGATTGGGCTAGCCGACAGGCGGCCACCGCGGCGATCGTGGCCTGGCACAAGCGCGAGCCGGTGCGGGCCAGCATCGCGCACGGCGACCTTGCCGGCATGACGTACAATCGCACTCGCGCCGGCGGACCCGTCGACACCCGGCTCACGACATTGCGGCTCGATCGCACGGACGGTCGTCCGCTGGCGATGGTGGTGAACTTCCAGGCGCATCCCTGCGTACACACGATCCTGCGTCCCTTCGACGTCACCCGTGATGTCCCGGGCGAAGTTTGCGATCACATTGAAGCCGCGTTGCCCGGCGTTACAGCTATGTATGTTCAAGGCGCGTGCGGCGATGTGAACTTTCTGCCGGAGTTTTCGACCCCCGAGCGGTGCCAGGAGCCCGCACGGCGCGTGGCCAAAACAGCGCTGGCCGCGCAATCGGCGGCGCGGCCGATTGACGATCCCGTCGTGGCCGCGATGAGCCAGCTAGCCAGAATTCCCACGCGCCGCTGGCAGTATGAGGAGATCGACCACGATCGTGCGGAGGCGCTGCGCCGCATGGCCAGTGGAGACATTTCAGGCTGGCAGGAGACCATCGGCCGGGCGATGACCAATCGGCCGCTGGACATGGTCGCGCGGCACGGTGGCGACGAGCACAAAGCCGTTCGTTCGATGGCCCGCTTCCATATCGAGTGGACCGACCAGATGCTTGCGGACTATGACACGCGACCCGAATGGTTGGAAACCGAAGTGCAGGCGTTGCGGCTGGGCGAGTTGTGCATTGTGGCGAACTCGTCGGAGTTCTTTACGACGCTCGCGCAGGACGTGCGTCAGCAGTTCGCTGAGAAGTGCGGGCGGGCAGCAGAGCTAATGATCGCCTGCTATGCCAACGGCCGGATCGGCTACTTGCCCGACGTGTACGATATCGAACGCCGGACGTATGCGGCCTACCAATCGCCGAAGTACTGCAACCAGTTTCCGTTCGTGGCGGAATCGGGGCCGGCGATCTGCGCGGCGATGCTCGACGTGCTGCGGCAATGCCAGGAAACGTAGACGAAACGTGAAATCGGCCCCGATGCCGTGGTTGTTTCAACTCCAACGGCATATACTTCCGTGAGCTATACTTTCGCGACCGAATTTGCATGCGATAAGAAACACCTTGGTGACGCGACTTGTGCCGCGGACGCCTTAATCGAACCACGAACCTACCGAGGAGTTCCCGATGAGAACCAGCAACCCCGCACTCAGCGACGCCGTTTTCAACATTCACGACGCTTCCGCGAGCGCATCGATGACTTTGCAGGGGACCGTGATCAAGACGGGCATCCTGTTGTCGCTGTTAGTGATCGCCGCCGGCTTCACCTGGGGACAGACGATGACGGCGATCAATACGGCGCCTACCGCCGAAGCCGTTGAGGGCGCGAGCCAACTCGCGGCCGCTCCCCCCATCGTCTACAAGTTCATGATCGGTGGCGCGATCGGGGGCCTGGTCTTGGCGATGATCACGATCTTCAAGCCGGCGATCTCTCCCTATACGTCACCCTTGTACGCGGTGGCCCAAGGATTCTTCTTGGGAGGCGTTTCCGCCTTGTTCGAGAACATGTACCCCGGCGTTGTCGTGCCTGCGATCGCACTGACATTCGGTACATTAGCGGCAATGCTGACCGCCTATGCCACTCGGTTGGTTAAGGCCACGGAGAACTTCAAGCTGGGCGTGGTCGCGGCAACCGGCGGGATCGCGATCTTTTATTTGGCGACGATGGTGATGGGCTTCTTCGGAATCACGATCTTCTCCTCGTTCTTTCAAAGCGGATGGATCGGCATCGGCTTCTCGCTGTTTGTCGTCGTGATCGCCGCGTTGAACCTCGTGCTAGATTTCGACTTCATCGAGAAGGGCTGCGAGAGCGGCGCGCCCAAGTACATGGAGTGGTACGGCGCCTTCGGGCTGCTGGTCACGCTGGTCTGGCTGTACTTGGAGATCCTGCGGCTACTGGTAAAGCTGCGGGGGCGAGATTAGTTGGCGCGCATTCATCGGTAGCCACTCGCGAGATTGGAGCGGACTTATCGCCGCGGTGACCGCGGATTGGCCAGGAAGTAAAATCGGCCGTCCTCGGCGCCGCCCAGGAAATCGGGAATTCCGTCACCGTCGAAGTCGACGACCGTCGGGCTGACATCATGCCCTTCGATGTTCTGTTTGGCGATTGCACCGGCATTGCGGAACACCCAAACGCCGTCGCGGGCGTCGACTTGCTTTAGCAGGTCCGCATTGGTGGAATTCACGAGTAAATCGAAACGTCCATCGCCATCCCAATCTTGGGCGCAGAGCTTACGGCGTCCGCTGCCGCCGGCTCGCT
>JAWXBP010000389.1 GCA_034440135.1 Planctomycetia bacterium | reverse complement strand
TCAAAGTCCTCAAACGTATGGCCTACGGCTACCGAGACGACAACTACTTCTTTCTCAAAATCCGCCAGGCTTTCCCCGGAATTGGGTGAAGAACCGAAAATAACGCGAGTCGGTCGACTGCACCGTGCCGTCAGCGGCGATTACGTCCCGATCAACACGCAGCGCAATTTGCGCTCCGGGAAAGTCCAATTGCTCACGAACGTAACGGGCGTTGTCCAGGTTGAACCACAGCCGGCGACGAACGATGAGGTCCCCTTTTTTTCGCTGGTTTCTGCGGCGGGCGGACGTTTCTCCGCCTGGCCCAAGCATTGTTGCACGGCGTCGAGCGCGTCCGGTTGATTGCCTTTGATCTGCACGAGGTAATCGCATCGAACTCCAAGAGCGCCGTCAACAACGGGCGTTGGGCGAACATGGCATCGCCGGTGATTAACTGGAGCAGCGGGAAACGCTCGAACAACTCGGCCAAGTGGCGTCGCAACACCGCCGGTTCGTTCGACTTCTCGTCTTGACCGACCATTGGCCGAGCACCAGTTTCAGATCATGCACTAGCGCGCTGAGCATGTGCACCGGCTGGCCGTCGGGATCGAGACCCTGGCAACTCGTCTTGCCATCCACCGCGGCCACGAGCGGGCCGTCGGGCAGCACCTGCTGCACCCAAGCGAGAAACACCGCGGAAAAATCCGCCAGCGAGCAAGCCGCCAACGCGCGGCTGATCGTCGTCGCATGCGGCCGCTTCGCGCGCGTAAATCCGAGCGGCTCTTTCAATTCGTCCCAATGCGCTTCGGCCCAGCGCTCCAGAACCGCCATCTTGCGAATCCGCGCCAGCAGCCCGAGAAACACCAGCGACAGCACCGCCGGCAACGGATGACGCTTGCCACGGGGATCGCGAAAATCGCGAACCTGGGAAAACACTTCCACCAACGAAGACAATCCCGGAGACGACATACCAGGGCTCCACTCCAACGAGCCAGCCCTGGCCCAAGCGGTCCATCCCGCCACAATGGCTACCTCTCACTACGCAACCAATCCCCCACCAGGTTCGCCAAATCGAGAACGTAGTCGTCCTGTAGCGCTGGCTTAGTTGGCGTTTTCCGCGACGCCGCTAAAATAGTGCATCGGGTTCGCGGCCGATCACCGCATTGCTCGCCGTGGCGCGTTTTCCCTCACCTGGGTCGCGTCACGGCCGAGCGCCCGCCCTTCAGGTGAGGCCCCCAATGGAACGGAAACTATCCTCGTTCGCGGAAGCTGACCAACAGTGGAAAATCGAACAAGATGCGGTAAAGCAGCAAGCGCGGCACGAGCATTCGGACAAAACTCGATGGAAATTCCTCAATGACAAAGTCAAGAGAGTGGACTTTCCACATCCACTCACAAGACGACCGCCGTTCATCTTTTTCTCTCAATTCGCGGCGGCCCTTTGCGCGGCCGCAGTGCACCTAAAATCTCAGTCGGAACTTTGGGACAAGCTTCAAACAGTGATGGAATGGTGTAATCCCGAAGGGGTAGAAGCCTTGCAAATACTCGAACTAGCGTCAGAAGGTAAGAAACAGGATGTCGCCGAGGAGTTGAGTCAATACCATCCTTGGTAGCCGAGCGGGAAACGCATTTTTGGCTGGCTCAGGAATGACTTTGATTGCTTTTTGCGCGGTCACGTCAAGGACTACAACGATTTCAATCGACCAGAACCCAAGGAAACGAAAACTGAAACGGAGTTGACAGAGTCAGCACAGCCCACGATTCCTCACGTTCCCTTATCCTATTACGATGCAACGGAGCAGGCGGTCAAGTGGCTCGGAAACTATCCGGCGACAAAAGCACAAACGCGCAACGCAACAATGGCTTGGATGGCCGATGAATGTCAGCTGTCGAATGCCAAAATCAGAGATTGGTGGATCGAGAATAACTGGCCGCTTTTACCTACCAGTCCAACGACGAACAAGTCACAACTGGCGGCAAACAACATTAAGACGTACGTTAAACGCGGGAGGGAACTTGCTCGCGACGAGCAAAAATCTTGAAAATGTCCCCTATGTCCCCGTCGATGTCCCGGTATTTGTCCCCGTGTTTGTCGCCCCCGTTCGGGATTTGACTGTCCCCTGATCCTCTTCTATAGGATTCACTCGTCGTTAGGAAACTAACCGGAGTGAATCATGGCGCGCGGCTTTTATTCTACACGCGAAGTTGCCGAACTTGTCGGCACTGACGAATGGCGCGTGCGGCGTTTGTTCGAATGCGGCGAACTCACGGAGCCGCAGCGTTTCGCAGGCAAACGCGTCATTCCTTCCGCATTGGTGCCGCAAATCGTCGACGCACTTCGCGCGCGCCGCTGGTTGCCTCTTCCGCCACGGGAGGCCGCGACAAGTGTCTGACGCATTCGTATTGCAAGCCATCGACGAAAAGCTCAATGACTTGTTGCGGCGCAGCGCCGCGGCTCCCGTGCGATTTCTGACTGTCGACGGCGTGGCTGCCTACAGTGGACTCTCAACGAAGTCGATTCGGCGACTCATCTCCCGTGGAGACCTCGTCGCTTACCGTCCAGTCCGCGGTCGACTGCTGATTGATCGTCATCAGTTAGACGCATTTATTCTTGGGGCAACAACACGCGTCCGTGCTGGACGCGGCATTCGATAAGTGATTCTTGGACCTGCGAGTTGTCGGCGAGGCGTATCATTTTTGGCATGTAATGATGGAGCGCTCGCGAAGAAACAGCCGCTGTCGGAAGGGGACATCCAAATGATTGCCTCGACGAACGGACACACGACGAATGGCATGACGCCGATCGACTTCTTAAACGCACTGTTCACCGTTGACGACTACGTCGTGCTGCGCCCTATCGAGGTATACATCGACGGCGGCAAGAAGGTGAGCAAGGTCGACTACAAGGGGATCGAATACGGTCGGAACGGGACGCTGGAGAAGTGCCTTGCTCGGCAGACTTGCCGCTCCGAAGAAACTCTCGCGAATGTGTTCTTTGGAGCCTGCCCACGCTCCGGCGGCGACGGTCGCTTTGACTTGGCTTGGCAGATTCGTACGGTGCGCGCGCTGTGGTCCGACATCGATCACATCACCGTCGAGGAGGCCCAAGCGAGGGTCGCAAACGCCGGCCTGCCACAGCCGTCGATCATCGTGAAAAGTGGCAACGGGGTGCATCTGTATTGGCTGCTTGATGTGCCGTACCACGTCGACGGCGTTGATGAACGTCCGGTTCTCTTGGAGTGGCCTGACAACGCGGATCCCAAAACAGGGAAGAAGAAACCGCGTGCGTACATCACAGACCCGCAGAACCAAGAAAAGCTCTATCTGGATATACCGGCAAACCGGCCATCGTTATCGGCGGACGCAATCTTGGTCCAAGACGTGCTCGCCGGCATCGCGGACAGAATTGGCGGCGATCACACAACAGATCTTTCGAGACTGCTTCGAATCCCGGGCACGTTGAATCGCAAAGACGAGCGCAACGGTCGCGAGCCTTTGCCCTGCGAGCTGGTTCTGCTGGATGGCGCGAGACGCTATTCATTTGACACCTTCCGGAAATTTGCCGAGAACGCCCCAACGCGTCGTGAGCGTGTCGACGTGGAGAATGTCAAGTTGCCGACACCGCGCGCTATGACGCCGTCAAAACGCGACAAACTGAATGAGTTGGCGTTGGTCTGCGCGACAGCCCCCGATCGCTCTCGTGCCGATTGGGCACTAATTTGCCAAGCTATTGAGAAGGGATGGGACAAATCTGAGGTTTGGGCGGCCGTGGCGAACGTCGGTAAATTCGCCGAACGTGGCGAACCGTACTTCCTCGACACCTGGATTAAAGCGGAAGCACACACGAAGCGCCAGATTCTCGATGATAGTCGCGCTGAAGCGAACAATGTCGGCGACGGTTACGACCCTTATTCAGAAGGCGAAGACAGCGAGGCCCCCAGCGCCGTGGCGCTCGCGAAGCTGATCTATGCTGATGACCATTTTGCTCAGGATGCGGGTGGCAAGGTCTATCATTTTGCGGGTGGTGCTTATCGCCCGCGCGGGGAACAGCGAATTCGCGCTCCTGTAAAGGCGATCTGTGCGGAACTCCTCTGCGACGACGATTGGTCGAGCCGCCTAGCCAATGAAACGGTCGAGTACATCCGAGTGGACGCACCGGAACTTTGGGAGCGCCCCCCGGCCGACACTCTAAATGTCAAGAATGGCTTGTTGGACGTAGCAACCCTCCAGCTGCGCCCTCATTCACCTGAATGGCTGTCGCCGGTGCAAGTTCCGGTGGAGTTCGACCCGGAGGCGACCTGTTGCAAGATCGACAAGTTCTGTGCTGATACATTTCCGACCGACAATCTGGCGTTAGCGTACGAGATCGTCGCCTGGCTGATGTTGCCGGATGAAGCGATCCAGAAGGCAGTTTTGCTCATCGGTTCAGGGGGGAACGGCAAGAGCCGCTACTTGCGGATGGTGTTGAACTTCCTGGGGCGGAGCAATGTCTCCAGTCTATCGTTGCATCGCCTCGAAGCTGACAAGTTCGCTTGCGGGCGCTTGGTGGGCAAACTGGCGAATATCTGCTCCGACCTGCCGTCGGAACACTTGGAGGGGACGAGCGTCTTCAAGGCGATCACGGGGGGCGATGAGCTGACCGGTGAGCACAAGTTCCACGATTCGTTCGACTTCCGCCCTTATTGCCGACTGCTCTTCTCGGCCAATAACCCGCCGCGGGCGCAGGACGGCAGTGAGGGCTTCTTCGACAGATGGCTCGTCGTGCCGTTCGAACGCCGCTTTCGCGGCGAGGGTGGGGAGATCACCTCGGCGGTGCTGGACGTATTGCTCGGCGAACCAGGGGAGCAGTCGGGCCTGCTGAATCGCGCCTTGGCTGCCTTACCTACGTTGCGCGAGCGAGGACGATTCTCCGAGTCAGCAAGCACGCGTGCGGCATTTTCCGAATTCCACGCGACCACAGACCCGCTGGCCGTCTGGCTCGATGCCAATACGGTCGACAATTCGTCGGCGGTGACACCGCAAAACACGATGTTCGGGTCCTATGCCAGAAGCTGCGAACAGAAAGGTGTGGCCCCCACGACGAAGAACGCATTTGGACGGGCGCTTCATCGACATCGCCCGAGCGTCACTGACAAACAGCGCACAGTTGGCGGCAAACCGAATCAATGGTGTTACGTGGGCATTGGCCTGCGCTGTGACGATCGAAGCGACGTATTTTCCACAGACCGCCCAGATTTCGGTTCGGGACAACACGAACAACGCGATCAACGCGATTCGCCTTATCTTGTTCACGCACGCGCGCGGAAAAAAGCGGAAACGGAAAATGAATCGCTGCTGTTGGAACAAGATAGG
>JAWXBP010000388.1 GCA_034440135.1 Planctomycetia bacterium | reverse complement strand
GTGAATTGGTGCCCGAACTTGGGGACCGCCTTGGCCAACGAAGAAGTGGTGCAGGGCGTGAGCGAGCGTGGCGGGCATCCGGTGATGCGGATTCCGCTCCGGCAATGGATGTTGCGGATCACCGCCTACGCCGATCGGCTGGAAAACGATCTCGAAGGGCTCGATTGGTCGGAGAGCATCAAGGCGTTGCAGCGCAACTGGATCGGCCGCAGCACCGGGGCCGAGGTCGATTTCTTCATTGGCGCGGAGGAAGATCGCCGTGAAGGGCTGCCGATCCGCCCGGCGTTTGATCAATGGACCACGGCGCGAGGCACGTCCGGCTGGCCCAAGCAACCGGGCGAGGACGTGGTCCGCGTTTACACCACGCGACCCGATACGCTCTTCGGCGCGACGTACATGGTGATCGCGCCGGAACATCCGCTCGTGAAACGGCTCACGATGCCGGCGCAAGCAGCGCGGGTGAAAGCCTATTGTGATCAGGCGCAGTTCAAAAGCGACCTCGACCGCACCGACCTGGCAAAAGACAAAAACGGCGTCTTCACCGGTTCGTACGCATTGAACCCGGTGAACGGCGAACCGGTGCCGATCTGGGTCGCCGACTACGTGCTGATCAGCTACGGCACCGGGGCCATCATGGCGGTGCCGGCGCATGATACGCGGGATTTTGAATTCGCGGAAAAGTTCGGCATTCCGATCAAGGCGGTGGTCGATCCCGGCGACGCTGCGGATGTCAATCGCAGCGCGGTGCTTGCCGGCAAGGAAGTCTTTGCGACGACGGGCACGGCCATCAACTCGGGCAAGTACAACGGGCTGCCCACGGCGGAGTTCAAGCCACGCATCGCCGCGGACTTGCAGGCGCAAGGGCTCGGTCGCAGCGCCGTGAACTACAAGCTGCGCGACTGGCTCTTTAGCCGGCAGCATTTCTGGGGCGAGCCGTTTCCGATTCTGCATGAATTGGATGCCGAGGGCAATTTTACCGGGCGGCTACGCGCGGTCGACGCGAAGGACTTGCCGGTGTTGTTGCCGGACATGCCCAACTTCAAACCGCACGGGCGGCCGGATCCGCCACTGGAAGAAGCGCCGCGGGATTGGCTTTACATCACGCTGGATGGGAAGCGTTACAAGCGCGAAACCAACACCATGCCGCAATGGGCCGGCTCGTGCTGGTATTTCCTGCGATTTCTCGATCCGAAGAACAGCGAGCGATTCATCGACCCCGAGATTGAAAAGGCGTGGATGCCGGTCGATCTCTACATCGGCGGCGCCGAGCACGCGGTGCTGCACCTGCTCTACGCGCGCTTCTGGCACAAGGTGCTCTTCGATCATGGCTTTGTAACGACGAAGGAGCCGTTTCAGAAGCTGGTGAATCAGGGCATGATTCTCGGTGAAGTCGAAGCGGAGACCGGCCGCGCGTTCAAGATGTCGAAGAGCCGCGGTAACGTCGTGAACCCGGATCACGTCGTGCAGGAGTACGGCGCGGATTCGTTGCGGCTGTTCGAAATGTTCATGGGGCCGCTGGAAGCCTCGAAACCGTGGAGCACCGAAGGCGTGAACGGGGTGCGCGGGTTTCTCGATCGCGTGTGGCGGATGATGGTCAATGACCGCGCCGAGCAGATCGAGTTGAACGCCGCGCTCCAGGACGTCGCCCCGACCGATGAGCAGAACCGCGTGTTGCACCGCACGGTACATGGCATCACGCAAGACATCGAGCGGATGCAGTTCAATACGGCCATCGCCAAGATGATGGAGTTCACCAACTTCTTCCTGAAGTGCGACGTGCGCCCCAAGAGCGCCATGGCGACGTTCGCACTGCTGCTCTCGCCGTTCGCCCCGCACCTGGCCGAAGAGCTTTGGCAGGTGCTCGGCAATCCGAAGACGTTGGCCTACGAGCCCTGGCCGACGGCCGAGGAAAAGTGGCTCAAGGACGACACGATCGAGATCCCCGTCCAGGTGAACGGGAAACTCCGCGCCCAGGTGATGGTCCCGGCAGACGCCGACCAGGCCGCCTTGGAGGCCGCCGCCCGGGCCGACGTGAAAGTGGCGGAAAACCTGGCCGGCAAAACGATCGTGAAAGTGGTCGTGGTGCCGAAGCGGATGGTGAATTTTGTGGTGAAATGACGATTTGCCGTTCGACGCGGGGTGCCTGGGGCTGGGGCAAGCGAATAAAGAAACCACGCCGATGGAGCTGGGGTATCGTGATGTTCTGCTAGCAACTCAAACGAAGCCCCAGTGTTTTTGCCATTGCGGCCACATCTCCTTTGCCCCTGCCCCAGGCACCCGCGCTACTAACCAGCTGCTAGCATTTCGCCGCAGTCCGTTAAATGTTACGACCCGACCGATTGACCGAACCGGAATCGTCGCATAGGGTGAGCTATGCTTCCTTGATGTATCGGCTGAGTCAATCCGAGGGCAGGTCGGATGTTTAAGGCCAAACGGCGCCAGTTGTTCGTCGATCCCAAAGTACAAGGCGCCTTGCTGGCGCGGGTGATCGCCTATTGGGCGTTTTATATGTTCGCCGTGGCGGTGCTGATGCTCGGCTGGCGCGTGCTGACGCATACGCCGGCGCCGTTTATCACCCATGTGCGCAATCTCTGGTTCGATTGCGTGCCGATGTTCGCCGCGTCGTGTTTGTTGTTGCCGTTCCTGGCGACGGACATCGTACGGCTCAGCAATCGCTTCTGCGGGCCGCTGGTCCGCGTCCGCGACGGATTGCGGGGTTTGGTGCGTGGCGAAGACGTTTCGCCGGTGTCATTCCGCAAGGACGATTTCTGGCAAGACTTGGGCGACGAGTTCAACGCCGTGCTGGTCAAACAGCGTTGCATGCAAGCGGACTCCGAGCGTTCGCCGAATTCCGCTCAGGCCGCCGAATGGGTGGGCGACTGATCGCTCGCGCTCGGCGAGAATCTTCGGTGGCGTCGCCGTGGGCGGTGCGCTCCAGGCGCTGACGCTGCTGGCTCTATGGCGACTTTCTACAGTTGCTGCTCGATGTTTCACTACGACCGGGCGCTGAAGATTACTCGAGCAAGCCTCGCGGTTGACGCCACGCATCGTCAGCCGCGCGGTTTTATCTCGCACGCGCATTCCGATCACATGGCGCGGCACGAGATGGCGCTCTGCACGCCGGCCACCGGTTTGTTGTATCGCCTGCGGATGAGCGGCGGCCCCGTGATGGAAATGCCGTATCGCCAACCGCTGGAGTTCGGCGACGTGCGACTGACAACGTATCCAGCCGGGCATTGTTTGGGCTCGGCGATGTTGCTGGCCGAAGACGGCGATCAATCGCTGCTCTATACAGGCGATTTCAAGCTGGGCGCCAGTGCGACGGCCGAGGCGGCGGAATTGCCGCACGCCGACGTCCTGGTCATGGAAACCACCTACGGCGTGTCGCGATATCGGATGCCGCCGCGTGAAGAGGTGCTGGACAAGTTCGAGCGGCTGATTCGCATCACGCTCGACGCGGGGCGTCCGGCCGTGGTGTACGCCTATGCCCTGGGGAAGGCGCAAGAGATCACGCGGTTGCTGACCGACCGCGGGTTGTTGGTGCGGCAGCATCCGTCGATCGCCGCGGTCAGCCAGGTGTATCACCAATGCGGCGTCGACCTGGGCCCTTACGAATTGTTGACGCCCGAGAACTGCAATCAGCCCGCCGTGGCGATCGTGCCGCCGCGGAGCCGGAGGTCGGGGGCGGCGTTCGACTTCATCGCGCCGGTCAAGTTCGCCGTTACCGGCTGGTCGATCGACGAGTCCACGCGCTATCGGCAGGGCGTCGATCACGCGCTGCCGATTTCGGATCATGCCGACTTTGACGAGTTGTTCGAGGCGGTCGAACGCGTCCAGCCGCGCGTGATTTACTGTACGCACGGTCCGGAAAGCTTTGTCGATCGTTTGTGTGAAGCGGGCCACGAGGCCTATCCGCTGGGCAGAGCCTGGCAGAAGCGGCTGTTTTAACGGCATTGGGCCATCCCGTAGGTCAGGCTTTCCAGCCTGACAGGTTCAAACGCATTTTTTGAAATGCGTACAAAGCGGGCGTCAGGCTGGAAAGCCTGACCTACGAAATCTCTGCGACCTGGCGGGTCTTTCCGCATAGTCCATTGTCGCGCGACATGCCGAGTTCAGCGGTGCGGCGCGGCATGCCGACTGTGCCATCGTCGTGGTGAGTTCGCGCGTCAATGTAATGTGAATTGGTTGATTGCGTAGATTGCGGCGTGACGATCGAACGTATGTCGCGACGTGGATGATGCTACGTCGCGATGAAGCCCTGCGAATTCACGCGGGCAGGTCATGGATGAGCGAAGGAGCGTACTGTCCTATGCGGCACGGCGGTGGAAGGAACTTTCCGACGAGGCGTCCCGCTTCCGCGACACGAGCGCCCGGTTGGTTGCGCGGCGCCGTCTTCTGCTGCCTGGGAAGCGCCGCTCCGGCCTTTGCCGCCGAGCCGCCCGCCGCGCTAACGGGACACATCGAAGCCATCGCGCTGACGCCCTGGGGAACCGAAACACTGCAGCCGATTCCCCGCCATGAGAATTTCGCTCGCGAATCCATCGACTTGCCGCTGGAGGATCCGCCAGGGCTCGATTCCCGCGAGGCACGCGGCCAATCGCAGATCACGGCGTTTGACGCCGGGCATACCGAGGCGATGGAACTGGTCGCGCAAGAAGCCGACGCGCATACGCGCCGTGGCTTCGACCTGGCCGGCCGCCGCGCTTACTTCTCCGCTCGGGAAGAATTCATTCATGCTTTGCGGACGCTTTCCCAAGCGCTCGACGTGGAACAAAGCGTCAACGCCCATAGCGCCGCGCTGGCCGCCGGCATGCGGGCGCTCGACGAAGCCGAGGATTTTGTTCCGCGCGGCGCGAGTCTGGAAGCCCACCTCGACGTGTCGATGCTCGTCACGGCCCATGCTACGCCGGTCTATCGCTACGAACCGTTGGAAGGTGTGACGCCGCTCGTCGCACGGCAACGCTACTACACGTATGCCCGCGAACAATTAGGCGTCTGCTCCGGCCGTGAGTTGGCCGGGTCGATGGCGCTGCACGGGCTCGGCAAGTTGTCGGCCGCGATGGCGGGCGAGCGTGGCGAACGTCTCAGCTCCACGGAAGCCGAGGCGATGGTTTACTTTCAGGCCGCGCTGTTGGCCTCCCCGCAAAATCACATGGCCGCCAACGATCTCGGCACGTTGATGGCGGCGAAAGGGAATTGGTCCGAGGCGCGAAACCTATTTCTGCAAAGCTTGGAATCGCAAGAAAGCCCTGTAGCGTGGGCCAACCTGGCGAAGGCGCACAAGCGACTCGGCGAAAACGACCTCGCCGCGCGCGCCGAGCAAGAAGCGAAAGCGGCGCTGGCGGCTGTGACGCCCAAGGCTGGCGTCAAGGCGCCGTCGACGGCGGTGAAAGTCGAATGGGTCAAGCCCGATTCGATGACGGCCGCGAAACACGAGCAATTCCTGAACAATCAACCGACCGCCGCGCCGTCCGCGGTCACGGCGAAAGAATCGCCGGCTGTCCAAGATGCGTCGCCGAGCGCTACGCGCGGATGGTGGCCGTGGAAGTCGACGAACACCGCGAAATAGTAACCTGATCGAAGGATCGTCCTCGATGCGTATCAAGTTAAGTCGCCAAAACTGCCTGACGACGTTCGCCGTCGCGATTGTTTCGCTGGCTGGCCTAGGCCTGACGAGTTGGTCCGTCTCGTCGGGCCGGCAGCCGTCCAGCGCTCCGCGATCCACGGCGTCGTCGCAGACGCCATTGCGCTGGCCTGTCGATCACACCGGCAAACCAATGTGGGCGGCGCTGACGCGAACGACGAGTCCGAGCGCCAACATCGCGGATCGAAACGTGCAACTCTGCCAGGCGCTCGGCCCGGCAGCGCCCCATGCGATCAACGGCGTCGATTGCACGGCGGACGGCAACTGCGGCGAATCGGGTTGGGAGTCGATGCGATTGATCGAGTGGCAGGCCTACGCGCAAGGCGAATACGTGGGGCATGCCCGCGAAGCACATGTGCCGGAATATCGGCTGCGCGTCGATGATTTGCTGTCGCTCGTGTACCGCGTGACGCGCGATGAAAGTGCGCATCCGTATCAACTTAATGTCGGCGACGAGCTGAGCATTGAATCGGTGACGGACAAGGAACTCAACCGCACGGTGATCATCCTGCCCGACGGCACGGTCACGCTCAAGCTGTTGGGGCAGGTGCGCGCCACGCGAAAAAACGTCACGCAGCTGCGCGATGAGTTGGAAGAACTCTACAAGAAGTTCTACCCGGTGCCCGCCGTCACCGTGACGCCGACGAAGGTGAATACCAAGCTGGAAGATCTCCGCGCCACGGTCGACAGCCGGTTCGGCTTCGGCGGCCAGACGCGTTCGGCCAAGGTGACGCCGGAAGGCACCATCGCGTTGCCGGCGATCGGCAGCGTCTGGGCACAGGGGCTGACGCTCGGCGAGCTGAAGCGGGAAATCGACGCGCGGTACGACCAGGAAATCGAAGGCATCGAAGTCACGCCGGTACTCGAGCAGCGGGCGCCGCGCTACGTCTTTGTCGTGGGCGAAGTAAAAAGCGGCGGCCGGTTCACCTTGGAGGGGCCGACCACGTCGCTGCAAGCGATCGCGCTGGCCGGAGGCTGGAACGTCGGAGCGAATCTGCGCCAGGTGGTCGTGTTCCGGCGCGCCGACGATTGGCGCTTGATCGCCACGATGCTCGACCTGCGCGGGGCGTTGTACGCTCACCGCCCCTGTCCCGCGGACGAGATCTGGCTGAACGACTCGGACATCGTCGTCGTTCCCAAGAGCGCCATGCTGGTAGCCGACGATATCATCAACCTGGTGTTCACCCGCGGCGTCTACGGCGTCGTCCCGTTTCAGGGCGTGGCAGTGAACTTTGCAAAATTGGGGTCGATCTAGCGGCCTTCAAAACCGCCGCCGTCATCAAAACAGCGAATTGCGCACCTGAACGGTCGAACTTCGGCCAACCCGAGCGCCCTTGCCGCGAATGGAACCTTGAGCACACACTAATAGTTGTCCGCCGTCGGTTTACGATGCGTCTTCTGTAGCCGAGGTCTGTGACCTCGGCCGTCGAATCCCAAAACGCGTCAACTCCACCGATCTCACAGAGGTCGGCTACTGAAGACAAGAATCCAGAATTGCATCCGACCAAGAGTCGGTTTTTTAGTACTGCAGCAAGGAGCGTTTCCCGGCCCGGATGGCCTTCGAAGTCAGAACGCCGCGAATCGCCATGTCGTCCATCAGGGAAGTCGTCATCACCGGCCTCGGCGTGGTTAGCCCGATTGGCATCGGCGTTGACGCCTTCTGGAATTCCCTGCTCAGCGGCCGCAGCGGCGTGAAGCCGGTGGCCGCATTTCCGACGAACGGGCTGCCAGTCCATTTCGGCGGTGAGATCACCGATTTCGATGGCAAACAGTACATTACGCCGCGCAAAAGCCTCAAGGTGATGTCGCGCGAAATTCAGTTCGCGGTCGCCGCGGCCGGGATGGCGACGCGGCATGCGGCGCTGACCCCGGGCGCCGTCGACCCGGAACGACTGGGCGTCATCTTCGGCGCGGAATTGATGCACACGCCGCCCGAGGAGATTGAGTCGGCGTATCGCGCCAGCGCCATGGATCGTCGCTTTGATATCCGTCGCTGGGGAGAAGCGGCGATGCGCGAGATTTTTCCGCTCTGGATGTTGAAATACCTGCCCAACATGCCGGCGTGCCACATCGGCATTGCCCACGACGCGCGCGGTCCGAACAACTCGATCACCCTCGGCGAAGCCTCGTCCTTGATGGCACTCGCCGAAGCCGCCCACGTTATCGAACGCGGGCAGGCCGACGCAATGATTGCCGGCGGCGTTGGCAGTTGGCTGTCGGCAACGGCTTTTGTGCGTTCCCAACAACTCGATGCTTCCCAGCGCAACGCTGCGCCCGAAAAAGCGTGCCGCCCTTTTGACAGCGATCGCGACGGACGCGTACATGGCGAAGGGGCCGCGGCGTTCGTGCTGGAGACGGCCGCTTCGGCCGCGGCGCGTCATGCGCCGGTATTGGCGCGGTTCATGGGCGCTTCGAGCGCTTTCGAACCCGTCACACCGAGTCGCCCATTGCGCGGCGACGCGATCCGGCGCGTGCTTTGCGGCGCACTGGCGGCAGCACGATGGGATTCCAAGGAGTTAGGGCACTTAAATGCGCATGGCGCGAGCACGCGGTCCGGCGACGCGATGGAGGCAGACGCAATTCGCGCCACGCTCGGTGACCTCCCAGTTACGGCCCCGTCCAGCTACTTCGGCAATTTGGGGCCCGGTGGCGGCGCCGTGGAACTGTTGGCCACGATCCTCGCGTTTCAACATGATTTGGTTCCCACGACTCTGAACTTCGAGCGGCCGGATCCATCGTGTCCGGTAAATGTGGTCGCGGATCAACCGCTCATCGGCGCAGCGGCGCGGGCTGTAACGCTGAACTATGCCCGCACCGGTCAAGCGGTGGCAATCGCTTTGGCCGGTAGCAGCCACTAGCTCCCATCAAAATCCTCGCACCATTGCCAGTTGCGCCGTGGGAGGCCGATTTACAGTGCCCGCGCCACGTCCCGGCTTGAAACCCAGCAACTGCCATGGCAAACTTGAGTGGGGTCTAGCTTTCGCAGGGGGTGGCGAATGCGCGGACGGTGCCGCCTGGCGCTCTTGAATTACCAGTTCGACAGGGGATTCCGCAACTAAATCTTGCGAATCCTGGCCAGGGAAACGAGTTCAAGAGCCCGCTGCCGGCTGAAACTTCATCGCCTTCGAGAACGCTCATGTCGACTGCCTGCCCCCTGTCCGAGGATACGCAACTCCGGACGTTGATGGCGCTCTCCGTTTGCCCCGAGTGCCACGGCCCGTTGGAATGCGTGACCACGGATGTCCATTTCCCCGACATGGTGCGCCAGCGGCTTAACGACCCCCTTCCGGGGGCGCTCAAGTGCGAACGCTGCCAGCGCGCCTATCCAGTGCTGACGGACGGAATTCCGGTCCTCTGGTCGGACGTATTACGCGAGTCGTTGCTCAAGGGAAGCGCTGAAACTGAGGCCGTCGATCGTGCGAAGGCCGCCGAGCAGGATGTGAAATCGGCGAATCACTTTGTCTATGAGCGGGTGATCGAGGAATACGAGAACAAAAAAATTCACGCCAACACGGCCACGTCGCAGCGGCTGGAAAGCGTCCTGGGGCAACTGCATTTGCAGCGCCCTGGCCGGCATCTGGACGTCGGCTGCGGTCCCGGCAATGTGCTGGAAGGCACGAGCGACTCCGCGTTCGCCACGAAGATCGGCTGCGACATCTCGTTGCAGGCGCTCCGCAAGACCAAGTCGAAGGGTTACCTCGGCATCCTGGGCGACGCCGAGAAACTCCCCTTCGCGGACAATCAGTTCGACCTGATCACGGGCTATTCCCTGCTGCATCACCTGTACGATCCGAAACGCTTCATGGGGGAATCGTACCGCGTGCTTCGCAACCACGGTGCGTTGGTGACCGATTTCGATCCCAATAAGCACGCCGCCAACTACGGGCCGCTGGCGATGTGGCTCTACCGCTCACGCGGACATCTCTACCGCTTCATTCCAGGCGCGCGCAAGAAGCGCTTTGCGCGCGGCACGAAGGAATTGGAACAGCACAATCGACTGGCGGAATTCCACAACGCTCCCGGACTCGGATTCGATCCGGACCAACTGCGCCGCGACCTGGCGAGCGTCGGCTTCCGGGTGCATCACGTCTTCTTGCACAACAAATGGGAGACGACGATCCTCGCCAGCCAATACTCGCGGCCCCAATTGCCGAACTTCGTCGCGCAATCACTCTCGCTGCGAAATCCGTTCGCCCGCCGCTACGCCGACGCCGTGCTGACCGCGTCCGAAAAGTGCGATTCGTAGTGCATTTTCGAACCATACTTGGGCATGCATAGTGCGCTTCTGTAGCCGAGGTCACAGACCTCGGCTACAGAAGAGCCTCCACTTTCACGAGGCTATGCCGACAGCCGCAGCCGCCAGTATTCATGTGCTGAAGGTAACCAACCGGCTGGCTCATGAAGTTTCCACGGATAGAGCCGGCGAAAGTGCATCCAGTCCGGCAGCACTTCGCGCAACGACGCCGCCGTCGCATTGCGGCGACATAGGTGGCGCATCCGCCAGAGTTGATCCATGGTGACGCCGTCGTCCGGGCGCAGCAACGGCAACCGCGTCCCGTCGGGCAGGTAGCCGTCGAAATAGAGCCGGCGGTCTAACTGGTTGGCGAAGAACATCGGGTAAATGCCGGCGGCCTCGAACTGCGACAGGTATTCGGCCATCGTGTAATGCGATTCGTAGCAGCCGTTGACCTTCGCGACCTTTTCCAGCGGACGCTCGGAGACCGGCATGTCGTCGGGATAGACGCCTTCGCCCGCCGCGATAAATCGCCCGCCTTCGTCGTGCCGTTTCAGCACGCGTTTGACTTCGCGCAATGTGTCGAACATGTTCCGTGGGTTATACCACTCGAACTCGTCCTCGCGATTCGGCGTGGCGTGGTGCAAGGCTGCGCTCACGAACACCAGGTCGAACATCCGATCCGGAAACGGCAGCCGGCTCATCAGCGCCACTACGCGCTCAAAATGTTGCCCGCTGTCTTCGATGTAGCGGCCGCCATTGTGGCACAGCCGGTAGGGAGCGAAGTCCAACGCAAAGCAACGGAAGCCCAGTTGCGCAAAGCGGAGCGTCAGCGAGGGATCGCCGCATCCCAAGTCGAGCACGTACTTCTCGCCGGGGGAATCGTAATCGAACGCCTGGAACAGAAACTCCGTCCGGGCGAACTTTTCCTCGTCGTGGATGCGAATCGCGTCAGTCAGTTCTGGCGAGAGCGTTTGCTCCGCAATCCAGCGATCGATCTGTTGGTCTGAGAGATCGATTTGCCGCTGGTCGACCGCCCGCGCGGGAGTCAACTCCTCGGGGACGATCAATCGCGGGGCGCCGTCCTCAATGGGGAACTCCGCGCCCGTGCGGCGCGACCGCAGCCGTCCACGGATTACTTCTCCGTTACGCCATTCCAAGACTTCGACCAGCTCCAGCGGACCACTGCCGTCGGGGCTGCGATAGTTGGGCAAAAATTCCGGATGCATCGCGAGGTCGTTCCGTGACCGTGGGGGACCGCCATGACGAAGCTTACCTAGACGTTTTCGACCGGGTCGCGGCCATCCGTGCATTTCCATGGCTCGCGCGGTAACCCCTGGCGCAACTGGCACATACGGGAGAAGCTAGACCGGTCGCTCCGCTCGGAACGAATGCACGGATCGTTGCGGAACTTTATTCGCATTCGCATCGTCTAACGCGGCGCGAGGTGGAATTGCGCGCTTGTGGTGCGTGAATCCTTTGCGGAGGCACGTGAGGTAGACAGGAAATCCAGCGCGGTAACTTATCCGCCCCGAGCGTAACCCGCAGAAATTCTCTAAGATGACGGCAGGTTGGGCGAACCACTTCGCATTGGCGGACGAATAATCGGCTGCGTTGTCAGGGTCGGACATGCGGATCTTCAGGCGAACTCGATGGAGCGAATTTCGCGGGCGCGGCGCTAGCCCCCTGCGGCTGGAAGCGCTCGAGGTCCGTCACCTGCTGACCGGATTCCCACTTGGCGGTGAAACCCTGGTCTCGCCATTCGAGCAGGCGGCGCTGTACCCACAGTCCGTGACCGAATTCACCGATCAGGCGGTCGCGGTCCACGACGACGGAAGTTTCGCGGTAGCCTATACCAGTCATGGCGAAGATGGACTGGGAGACGAAGTCTACATTCGGCGTTTTGGCGCCGATCGCAAACCGCTCCCAGACAATGACTTGCTGCGCGTTTCGACTGACGGCGCCGGCGACCAGAACAACGCCGCGATCACCACGCTGCCCGGCGGCGGGCTCCTGGTGGCCTGGTACGACCGCGGTTGTTCGTTGGGCCTTGATGACGCCTGTTCCGCCCCTTTCGATGGCGAAGATGCCATTTTTGCTCGTCGATTTGACGCATCGGGCGAAGCAGTCGACGCCGAACCATGGCGCGTCAACGTCGACCTGTCCGGCGCGGAAACTTCGCCGGCCGTCGCCGCTTCGCCGGACGGCGGGTATTCGATTTCCTGGGCCGGCCGCGATGCGGCGGACCAATTGGGGGGAGTCTGGCTCCGACGGTTTGACGCCACCGGCCAGCCACTCGACGGCCCGGAAGCGCGGCTTTTTTCTGGCGGCGCCTTCACGGAGTCGCCCACGCTTGATGTCGACAACGACGGTAATCTCGCAATCGCCTGGTCAGTCGTGGATCGAATCTCACTCGACCAGGGCAGCGAAGTACTCGGGCAGTATTTCTCTGCGGATGGCGGAGCCCCGGTCGATTTGTCCTTCGACGACGGATCAACGAACGAGCGGAAATGGCCTTCGCTCGATATGGACGCCTCGGGGAACTTTGTCGTCGCCTACACGCAAGCGGAGTCGAGTCACCAGATCGACGCGTCACACGACATCTTTGTCCGCCGCTTTAGCGTCGGCGGCGCTCCAATCGACGAAGTTTTAACGCCGGTCAACACGACCGTCGAGGGAGACCAACGCCTCGGTCGCGTCGCGGCCGCCGGGGACGGGAGTTTCCTAGTCGCCTGGACCAGCTCCGAAGCTCAAGAAGACGAAACCCACTATGTAGGAATTCTCGCCCGAGAGTTCGACAGCACCGGCGCGCCCTTTGGCGACGAGTTCAGTATCAACTCAACGGATGCAGGCGCGCAGACCTTCGCCAGCGTGGAGATGTCGCCCGAGGGTGTGGCCGTCGTTGTCTGGTCCGGCTTCGGAGATCAGGTCGACGCTACGCCAGAGTCCGGCGATCAAAGCGACTCGGCCGGAGTCTTCTTTCAAGGCATCCAGTTGCTCGCCCCGGTTGGCGACATCGATGTGCTCGGCAGTGGCGGTTCGATTCTCGATGGCGAGACCGAAACGTCGCTGGAAGCCGGCACGCGGCTGGGCGAAGCGCTGGCGGGCGAGGGTCGCACAAATCGCGAATTTGTAATCCGCAACGCCGGCTTCGGGCGGCTTCGGTTCGCCGGTGATCCGAGCGTCACGGTGGAAGGCGGTGAGGAGGGAGAATTCACTGTCGCCGATTTGGACGTGGACTATCTCGATCCCGGCGACAGCGTCGCGTTCGTGCTCAGCTTCGCGCCGGCCGCAGTGGGAATGCGCTCGGCAACGGTGACCGTCCACACGGACGACACGGACGAGGGTCCGTTCCAGTTCGCCGTCGTGGGCGTCGGGCTTGCACCGACCCACCCGTGGCGAAATCCCGACAATCCCTATGACGTCAATGGCGACGGCATTGTCAGCGGTCTCGACGCGTTAATCATCATCAATCGCCTCAACAAGCACGGCCCGCACTCGTTGCCGCCGCCAGACGAAGGCCAGAAGCCGCCTCCGTACTACGACGTGAACGGCGACAACAAGCTGACGGCGCTCGACGCCTTGCAGACGATCAACGTGCTGAACAAGCAGCGCCAGTCGCTAGCCATCCAATCGCAACCACCGCCGGCCGCCGCGTCATCGATCGCCGCAGTTTCCAGCGCCGAACGACAGCGCCGCCAGTCACTTGCCTCGAATTCCGCACGACGAACGACCGCCTCAACCGATGCGGTCTTCGGCAGTTGGTCCGATACATCTCTGGACCAGGAACTGACGCGCAAAACCGTTCGCCGCCGCGCGCAACTTGCGTGAGTCTGATCTCACTGAAAACTGAACACTGAAAACTTCCAACTCTCAAGCCGCCGCCGTCTCATCCTCATCGGCCGGCTTTAGAATCTCGCCCGTGTCGCTGACATCCTGAAAGCGCACGCTGACGCGTTTCGACACGCCGGATTCCTGCATTGTCACGCCGTAGAGCGTGCTCGCGCAGGTCATCGTCTTCTTAGAATGCGTGACGACGATAAATTGCGTCCAGGCGAGAAAGTCCTTGAGGACGCCGACAAAGCGCTCGATATTCGCTTCGTCCAGCGGCGCATCGACTTCATCCAGCACGCAGAAGGGGCTGGGACGGAACTGAAAAATTGCCATCAACAGCGCCACGCAGGTGAGCGCCCGCTGGCCGCCGCTGAGCTGTGCGATGTAGGCCGGCTTCGTGCCCGGAGGTTTGGCGACAATCTCGACGCCGCTTTCCAGAATGTCGACGCCTTCTTCCAGCACGATATCGGCCTGGCCGCCCCCGAACAGTTTGCGGAACAGTGTTTGAAAATTGCCTCGCACGGCGTCCAGCGTCTCGGCAAACAGTCTGCGGCTGTCGGCGTTGATTCGTTGGATGATCTGCTCCAGCGATTCCTTCGCCTCCGTGAGATCGCGGAACTGCCCCGCCAGATGCGCATGCCGCGTTTCCAAGTCATCCAACTCGTCGAGCGCCGCTAAATTCACGACGCCGATGGAATTGATTTTACGGCGCAAGTCCGCAATTTCTCGATCAATCGCTTCGCGCTCTTCCTGCGGCTGATGGGCGATCGCTTCGCTCAACGCGGCCAGCTCAATGTCGTAGTCGTCGCGGAGCCGCGTTTCGATCGCGCCGCGCTCCAACTGCAATTCGCCCAGCGACAACCGACGCTTGTGTACGCGTTCCTCGAGTTGCCGCTGCATGGAGCGGCCGTCCTGAATGCCTGTTTGCAAGGCCGCGCGCCGTCGGCGGTGCGATTCCGTCTCGTTAAGCAACCGCACGATGTCTCGGGAAAACTCTTCTTTACGCAGATACAACCCGGCGACTTCGCTTTCGGCGGCCAGGATCGACCGCACGATCTGCTCCGCCCGTCCGCGTCCGGAGGCGATCTGCCGATGCTGCTCGCCCAGCGAAGTGCGGCGATCGTCGTGATCGACTTCGAACTGTTGCAAACGATCCCGCAAGCTACGAAGCCTTTCGTCGCTTTTGGCCAGATCGATCCGCACGACGGTCAATTGCTGGTCCTGAGCACGACGTCGATCTTCCAACGCTTCACGTTCGGCGTTGCGCGCGCTGATCTCCTGCTCCTGGTCGGCGAGCTGCCGCTCGATGCCGGCCAGTTCCTCGCGCGATTTGGCGAGCTTGGCTTCGCCGTCGGCGATCTGTGTTCCGCCGGTGGCCAATTCGCGTTCCAACGCGCCGGATTGACGATCGACCTGGAGCGCGCGCTCCTGCGACGATTGCACCTTGGTGCGATGTTCCCCTAGCGAGCTTTGCGCCGCACCCAGCGCCTGTTGCGCCGCACGGGCCGCGAGTTCCGCGGTCTGAATCGAACTGTCCGTCGCGGCGAGTCGTTCCCGCTCCGCTCCGACGCGCGATTGCAAGTCCGTGAGTTGCTTCGCCAACGCGCGTAATTCGCTGCGGCGCGAGATGATGCCCGTCGCGCCCTTGCGCGCGCCCAGCGTCATCGTGCCGTCGGCGGCGACCACGTCCCGCGTCAGCGTGGCGAAATTCCAACGTCCGCCATGCGTCTCAGAGAGTCGCAGCGCGTCGGCCAATTCGCGCACGACCCACGTCGTTCCCAGCAGGCGTGAGAGCAACGGCACGTATTCCGGCGAGGCCTCGACCAACCGGTCCGCGCGCCCGACGACGCCGGGGTCGTCCGCAAACATGGCATCGTCATCGACGACGGTCTTCGCACGATCCACGCGGATAAAGCCGATCCGCCCCGCGAAATGGGCGTCAGCCCGGGTAAGATAGTCGCGGAATTCGTCGTTCGGTTCGACCAGCAGATAGCCCGATTGCTCTCCCAGCGCGGCCTCGATCGCCGGCGCGTATTCCATCGCCACCACGAATTGATCGGCCAGCAACCCGCGAATTTGACTCAACGGACCGCCAAGCGCGGCCCGGGCGCGAACCAAAACCTCTTTCGCGGCCGAAGTCAGTCCCTCCAGGCGATTCTCCAGCTCGGACAAGACGCCGGACCGTTCCGACAGCGCCGCGTGTTGCGTTTCCGTGGCATGCAGCTCCGCTTGTTCCGTGGCGCGGCGCTCGCGCAGCGTGGCGACGTCCGTGTCGGCCTGGTCGGCAGCACCTCGCGCAGTTTCGACCGCCGCCAAGCGCTCCTCCAACTGTTCGCGGAGCGATTCAAGCTCCGCGTCAAGCTTCTCGCGTTGTTCGAGCAACTCGACAAGTTGCGTCTCGCGCCGTTGCTGCGTAGCGCGCAAGCCATCGAGTTGCGAAGTGGCGCCGCTGATCTGATTGCCGATCGCGGCGCCCTGCCGCATCCGGTCCATATACTGCAATCGCAGCCGCTCGGTGGCTTCACGCGAAGCATTCGCGTCGCGGACCACGAGCTCCGCGGTCTTCTCGTCGTCCGACAGCCGCGCGGACAGCGCCGTATGCTCCAGCTCCGCCGCGGTCAGTTCCGCCCGCGTCTCATTCAACAAGCAGTGTAGGTCGACGGCCCGCTGGTTGATCGCGGCCAATTGCTGTTGCCGCCGGGCAATTTCTTCCTCGACGTCCCGCAATCGCGCGCGGCCTTGATCGATGGTCGATTCCTGGCCGGCAATCCGCTCACGATTTTGCGCGAGACGAAACTCCGCCGCGCGGATTCCTTCGTGCGCATCGGACAGCGTTACGTCGAGCGCCAACGCCTCGGCTTCCTGTGTTTCCACGGAGGCGCTGACCGACGCGACATCGGCGTCTAGCCCGTGCAACTCTTCGCGGAGCGCATCAATGCGTTCCGACAAATGCCGCCAGTCGGCCAGGCCGACTTGCGTGCGCAGGGATTGCAGGCGGTCGGTATGTTCCTTGTGCCGTCGGGCCTTGGCTGCTTGTTGCCGCACGCTCTTCAATCGTCCTTCGACTTCTTGGACGATGTCGGAGAGCCGCAACAGGTTCTGTTCGACGCGCTCCAAGCGGCGGAGCGATTCCACCTTCTTGGCCTTGAACCGGCTGATCCCGGCGGCCTCCTCGAAGATCGCCCGGCGCTCGCGCGGCGACGATTGCAGCATCACATCGACTTTGCCCTGCTCGATGACGCTGTACGCTTCCGTCGCCACGCCCGTGCCAGAGAACAACTCGCGGATATCCTTGAGCCGGCTGGGCTGCCGGTTGATCAGGTATTCGCCTTCGCCGCTGCGATACACCCGGCGAGTGACGTACACCTCGTCCGTATCGACTGCCAGCAATCGCCGGGAATTGTCGAACGTCAGCGTCGCTTCGCAGGAATTCAGCGCACTGCGGCTGGCCGAGCCGTTGAAGATGACGTCGGCCATCTCCTTGCCGCGCAAACTTTTCACGCTTTGCTCGCCGAGCACCCATTTGATGGCGTCGACGACGTTGGATTTGCCGGAGCCGTTCGGCCCCACGACGACCGTGATGCCGGAGTGAAACTCGAACCGCGTTTTATCGGCGAAGCTCTTGAAGCCGGCGAGTTCGAGCGCTTTGAGCATGGAGACGAAACGCCCAGGGCAGTCTGCTATTGCAATGAGGTGCTGCCGACGGCGACGAGAAGCTGTTCCTACCCGTCCCTTGAGGGGGGGGGCGGCGATTTTTCCGAATCGCTCGCCAGGGGCTAATCGCCGGCGGACCAAGGCATGATTTTATCACGGAAAGCCTCCCAGCGGCTAACCTGCTTTTTCTCCCCGTGATGCCCGGAAATGCCGTGCGCGTCCTCGCTTTTCTTACGCTTTTCCTTCTTTTCTGCGGGGGCGAACAGCTCCGGCGTGGGGTTGGAAACCTGGATTTCCCGGGAATCGAGCGATTCCTCGCCCTCCTCGGAGCCGCTGTCGTCGTTGCCGCGGTTCTCATACCGGCGATTGGCCTCAGGCAGGGCGTCGACCTCGAACCGGCCCGTCAGCAAGTCGCTTTGGGCGGCCTGCTGCAGGATTTGCACTACGTCGGGGTAGTCGCCTTCCAGTTCCACGATCCCCCGGATGACGGCGTCCACCGTGGTATCCACCTCGCGCTTCTGATCGACGCCGTTGACGTCGAAACGCGTGACGGTCACCACGCCCGAAGGATCTCCGGAGACCATGATCTTATTATGCGCGGCGTCGAACTTGAACGGCGTCTTGAGCCGCTGTTCGTGCCCGAAGACCACGATTTCCGGACGGAAGCTGCGCGTGGCGTGAATCATCGGCGGGCCGCCGGTGTGCAGCACGTGGTAGCTGAACTGATCGCTCAGCTTCTCGCCGCGGACCAGCGGATCATTGGCGTTCATCGCCCACATCGCACGGAACGCGCCGTAGCGCGTCTCGGCGCTGGGCACGTCGAGCAGCTTGCGCAGCTCTTCGTAGGCTGCGTAGTCGTCCATCGCGGAGAGCGCCGTCAGCGCGAATACGCGGAAGGCCGGTTCTTCCAACGCGGCTTGCCCCAACGGCGGAGCGGCCGCGCCTTCGTCAAGGTAAGCCAGCGCTTCCGCGGCATAGAACCGCACCTCGGGATCACGCGAGGCGATGCCTTTTTCCAGAACGTCGACTCCCTCATTGCCGATCGCTTCCAGCCGCAGCGCGGCCGTCGAAGCGGTAATCGGATCCATGAGCTGCCGTTCCAGCAAGGCCAGCCGGGCCAAACGTTCCGAGGAGGTTTCGCGGAGCGGGATCGCTCGCAGCACTTGCATGTAACGCGGCACGTTGTGTTTGTAACGCTCGTGGAGCAACAGGTCGACGTATTCGCCGGTCTTCGGCGTGGCGACCGGTTCCTTACGCCCTTTGTGGAACGTGTGAAACCGGCGATTGATCGCCGTGCCGACGGCGGCGCTCGTGCGCAGATTTTGATGTTCCGGCTTGAGCGCCAAACCGATCGGGCGTTGCTTGAGCAACACGCCGCCGCCGAGCACCTTGCCGCGCTTGATCGCCGTATCGTCGCCGGAGCTATCGGCATTCGGATCGACCAGCACCGGGCCGCCGCCGCGACCAATCAAATGGCCGTCGTAGACCTGGCCATCAATGTAGGCCGATTCCGTGAGCCGTGTTTCCATCATCCAGGCGCCGCGCAAGCTGGTGCATTCGCTGTTGGTCGGCAATCGCAACTCCAAATCGAAGTTGTCTCCCTGTTGCGCTCCCGGGCGGATGAATCCGCGCACCAACACCAGTGCCGTACTGGGAGAATCCATCACGCTCTGCGGCTTCGGCACCCCGCGTGATTGCAAGTCGCGCAGTAATGCATTGCGCTGTGGCGATGGCGGACAATCGCCGCCGGTGCCCGGAAGTCCATTGACGAGCGCGATGCCTTCCACCTTCTGAATCACCATGCCAAACGGCACGGAGTATTCGCCGACCAGGTGGGTATTCGATTCCAGCTCTTCGTCTTCCGGGCTTTGCGTGCGAATCGCCGGCGCGGTGCAACCGCTGAGCATCGTCCAACCGACGAGCCCGCACATGCTGGCCAGGAATTGGCGGCGCGGAACGCCGCACCAAACCGAGCGGCGCGCGAAGGCGCTCGAGTGAATTGTCAGGGAATGGGCGAATGAGCTGGCCACGGCTCCCTCCGAAGTTACGCCGAGCATCCTTGCCCGGATGATGCGGAAGCGCCGCTTCCCACCCGCCAGGGAAATCGACAGCGCGCCCGCAAAAAAGCTGGAAATCGGGGCGGACTCTAGCGCCGGCGCGCGGGCGAGTCAAGATCAAACGCACACCGTTCTCGCAATCTAAAGGCAGGCGTTCACCAGATCGCGAAATCTCAACGACTGCCGTTGACCGCGCGGTGGCGTGTCCCTAGTATCCCGCCCCGAAACGCCCCATCGGCGCGGTTTCGCACCGGAAAATCGGAGCGAACCTCAAAGTTTCGCTGACGGTCGCAGGCGTCAATGTCCGAATAACCTACAAATGAGCCCCGCACTCTAGGTCGTTGCCGGCACGCCGCGCGACGAACTAGAGGAAAGTTCCCGAACAAGCACCTGTCCTCAAGGAAGAGGGCCGCGACACGACTAGGGCACGACCGGCACACGGAAGTCCCTTGGCGACGGCGCTATTCTCCGCGAGGCCCTCAACAACCCCAGGGCGCAGTACCATGCAAGCTTCGTTCACTCGCACACTCGCGATCGTCGGGCTGCTGGCCGTCAGCACGACTGGCTGCCAGTCCTCCAGCTTGGGTAAATTCAGTTGGAAGCCGAAGTGGCCGTCATTCGGACGCAATAAGGACACCGCCGTGGCCAGCAACGCCACGACCGGTCCCGAGTCGACCGCCGGTCCCTGGATGCCGTCGCAAGGCGCGACGCCCGGCTACGGCGCGCCGGTCGCGAACAATGGTTACGGCGCAGGCGGACAGTACAACACGGGCTACGCCGGCATGCCGACCAGCTACACCGGCGCCGAGAATTCTCAAGGCGCCTGGGCTACGGCCCCGTCGACCGGTTCCCCGGGGGCGCCGAACACGCAATACGACGCCGCCTCGTATGCAGCTGGCCCCACGGGTCCCGCCGCGGCGCCGCAAGTCGGCTACTATGACGCCGGTCAGCAACAACCGGCTGCGGCGACGTATCCGCAGCAGCAGCCCGCGTACGGTCAGCAGGCCGCGTATGGCGCACAGCCCGCCGCCCCTGCTGCTCAACAGCCGATGAACTCGTGGGATCCGGGCGCGCAGTACGGCCCGGCGCCTTCGAGCTATTCGCAGCCGCAACAGTACGCTCCGCAGGCCGCGCCCGCCGCTCAGATGGCGGACAACACACGTTACCCGGCCGCCACGCAGTACGACGGCGGCCAGCAATACACGCAAGATCCGAACGCCGCACCGACCGGATATGAACCGGTGGCGCCGCAGCAACAAGAAGCCTGGCCGCCCGCGCAACAAAGCGGATACGGTCCGGCGACTCAGACGTCGTATCCTCAGTATCAGCAGCAGCCGGCCGCTCAGCCTTATCGCCCAGGCGGGACGACGGACTACAGTCCGGCGCCAGCCTCCGGCGTAACTCCGGCCAGCTATGATCCGTCGCCGCAAGGCGCGCCGAGCTATCAACAGTAGTTCGGTCTCGCAGTACGACAATTCGAATACGCCGCGAAACGACGGGTTGCGTTTCGCGGCGTTTCGCATTTCAACAGGGACGATTATTCACGCGGCTCGCTGCCTGCAGGGGGCGTACCGCCTCCAGCGTGAATGTAACGCGCACGCTGCGATGCGTATTCTTGAGCCGTCGGCTCCGCATCCTGGGGTAACCCCTGGCGACTGGCGGCGAAGAGCCGCTCCAGATAGCTCCGGCACCAGCCGCAACCGGTGCCCGCGCCGCCGCATTCACTGAGTTGGCTGGCGCGCGAGATTCGCTCGACGCGCAGGTAGTTCGCCAACTTGCGCCGGGAAACGTGAAAGCAGAGACAAACCTCGTCGTCGTCGTTCATGATTTCACGCAGGGAAAGTTATTTGCGGCGCAGACGCCGCTGCGTTTGAGCGACGGCGTCGACGAGGCGATCGATTTCGGCCCAGGTATTGTACAAGTAGAAGCTGGCGCGGCTGCTCGCCACGATGTCGAGCCGTTTGTGCAGCGGCATCGCGCAATGGTGCCCGGCACGAATGGCGATGCCCTCGCCGTCCAGCAACTGCGCCACGTCGTGCGGATGAACGCCCTCGACGACAAAGCTGACCACGCCGGATTTCTGCTCGGGCGCCGGGCCCAGTAACCGGACGCCACTCAATTCGGCGAACCTCTCATGCGCATGTTTCGTTAGCTCGAGTTCATGCGCGTGAATGGCCGGCACTCCAATCGCATCGAGATAATCGATCGCCGCGCCGAGCCCAATCGCCGGCACAATCGGCGGCGTGCCGGCCTCGAACTTGGCCGGCAATTCCGCGGTCTCGAAGCCTTCCCACGTCACACGGCGAATCATGCTCCCGCCGCCCAGGAAGGGCGGCATGGCATCGAGCAACGCGGCGCGCCCCCACAGCACTCCTACGCCGGTCGGCCCTAGCATCTTATGACCGCTGAATGCGACGAAATCGGCGCCGAGTCGACTGACGTCAATCGGCAAGTGCGGAACGCTCTGCGCGGCATCGACTAACACCATCGCGCCCACGGACTTAGCCTTGGAGATGATCGACTCCAACGTGTTCACGGTTCCTAACACATTGGAAACCGCCGTCGCCGCGACCAGCTTCGTCCGCTCGCCCAGCAGTTGGTCGAGCGACGATAGGTCGAGCAAACCTGCGTCGGTGATCGGGATGAAGCGTACTTTCGCGCCGGTGCGCGCGGCTGCCTGATGCCATGGGACGATGTTGGCGTGATGCTCCATTTCGGTGAGCAAGATTTCGTCGCCGGGTCGCAGAAAGGCCTCGCCCCATGACCTGGCCACCAGATTGATGCTCTCGGTCGTCCCCCGCGTGAAAATCACTTCCTCGCGACGTTCGGCGCCAATGAATTGCCGCACCTTGTCGCGCGCTTGCTCATACAAGTCCGTCGTACGGTCGCTCAACCAATGAATGCCGCGATGGACGTTCGCGTAGTGCTGTTCGTACGTGTCGACGATCGCCTGAATCACCGCCCGAGGACGCTGTGTCGTGGCGGCGTTGTCCAGATAGACCAGCGGCTTCCCGCTCGGCGACGAGGCGGACAAGATCGGGAAATCCGCGCGACAGCGTTCGGGATCGAGAACAGGTGCAGGCATCAGTACGCCGCGATGGAAAGTCAGAGGGGAGACAACTAGCGCAGTATACCCCTTTCGCCCCTGCTCCCGGACCCGCGTAAACGCCAACGGCCGACGTTTCCGCCGGCCGTGCATGTCAAAACTACTACCGAAGAACCAAAGCCCCGAGCCTCGTGGGAGCGTGAGTCGCTGGTTACCCGCAGGCAGGATGCGACGCTCGCTAGGCGCGCCTCGTATGTGCGAAACTCACTCCACGCCCTCGAGGCTCAACTTCCGACATGCCGAGCAGATCAAACTTTGCGCCTCCTTCTAACACTTCGGTGAGGGAACTCCTCGTTGCCGCGTCACCGTTTGTTTTTGCCCGTTACTTGGTCTTGCTCCTTCTACTCTTACTACGATTGCGGGGCAGAATCGGTTCTCAGAAATCCCAGGAAACGTCCGGCGATCGTATGGTCGCGCGCGGTGCGCGCCGCGTGCGCGCTTTTCGCACATCAACGTCCGCGATTCGCTCGTGGAGGCGTAACGTAGCTTGTGCCAGGCATAGTCGTTGCAATCACGCGTCGAATCGCCACAAACGGCCCGGATTTTGCAACTATCTATCTATTCACGAAATGAAACTTCTGCACAGTGCGACGGCCGGGCGTTCGCCCGGCGGCGGTCGCAAGGCTTTGAGGGGCGAAGCGAGGGTGCTTCGCAGGAGGTCTGTCATGGCACGCACAATGGTTCCTTGGACGGAGAGGCTGCCCCGCACGCTGGGCCGCCTGGAACGTGATTTTGGGCGATTCGTCGAGGGCATGCTCAGCGAAGATGATCGCTGGATGAGCCTCGAAGGCGCGTTCGTCCCCACGGTCAACGTCGTCGAGAACGCGGAGGGCGTGGAGATCACCGTGGAACTGCCAGGCATGAAGCCTGAGGACTTCAATGTGGAAGTCAAGAACGGAGCGCTGTGGATCTCCGGGGAAAAGAAAGAGGAGAAGGAAGAAAAGGGGAAGACATTTCATCGCGTCGAGCGGAGCTACGGTGAATTCCGCCGTGTGATTCCGCTGCCGGCCACGGTCGCCGAGGACAAGGTCGCAGCGGAGTACAAAACGGGCGTGCTGAGGGTGACCGTCCCCAAGACCGCCGAAGCCCGGCCGAGACGTGTTGAGGTGAAAACCTGAACTTTCTTGGCTGCGCAGGCCGTCGCCTGCGTAGAAGGTTGAAGGGAGCATCAACCCGTCAACTGAAACCTAGACGATGCGGACTCGCGGCGCCACCGCTCCCTGATGGCGCCGCCCCGATGAAGGATGTCGGCGCACCGAGCGTCGCTGACGAAAGGATGTGGGCCATGTTTCTGCTGCTAGAACACAATGACGACGCGGTCTTGACCCGAGTGGTCGAACGCCGCATTTGCGAACTGAGACGCAACTTGCGGCAGGAAAAGTTGCCCGAGGATTCTGCCACCTTGCAACACGAGTTGGCCGCACTCGAACGCGTAATGCACCGACTCCACGAGTCGTGCTACGACGTGACTTGCTGATGTCCCGAATTTGACGTCCGAGCCGGTGGAGGGGCAGCTTCGCTGGCTCGCCTTGTTTGGGCCAATATCGGCTTTTCCGAGGAATTCCCAAGTCGTTGTCTTCCGCCGTGCGGCAGTCTAAGCTGGCAGCGCTCCGGTATCTGAAATCACCGCGCTGACGAGAGGCGTACGTGCAACGACGAACCTTCCTGGCCCTGCCGTGCCTGGCGTATTTCACTCCCTCAGCCTGGGCAGCGCCTCGCGAGCAAATCCAACGCATTGCGGGCAAGCGCACCGTCAGAGTGATCGTCGTCTGCTACGATCCCCCGCTCAAATCGCAGGGAAACCAGCGTCTGTCTCAGCACATGGGCTGGAACGACCCGCGGCCGATGACCGAGAAGTTAATCGGCTATCTGCGCGAGTCCAGCGCCGGCTACGCGGACTACCAGTTGGTCGATTGGATCGACGTCGACGTCTTTTCAGCGAAGCGGGACGGCTTTCGCTACGACGACGAGTCGTTCCTGGCGATGTGGAAAAACCGCGAACTTGTACATCAGCCCGATGCGGCCAGTTACAAGGAATTGTTCGAAGACGCCGATCTCGCCAGGCGCGTGACCAGCGGCGATGTCGACGAAATCTGGGTCTGGGGCGCGCCGTACTTCGGCTTCGACGAATACGCGTTCAAGATTCCGGGCGACATCGTGCAGTACCAGTCCGACAATCCTTGGTTCTATCGCCCGTACGACATTCCCGATTGCGGCCGCACGGTCGCGGTGCTGGGCTTCAACTACGAAGTCGGCGAGGACAACGCCCTGCATAGTTTCGGCCATCGCTGCGAAGGGATGCTCTCGATCACCGTCGGCCGCGGCGCTTGGGATACGAAAGACGCCAGCAATCCGTGGTCGCGCTTCACGCGGCAAGCCAAGGAATACCCGGACAACGCCCAGGTCGGCAACGTTCACGGCGGTCCGAATGCCGAGGACGGCTACGATTACTCACAGGTGAAAGAAGTGCTGAGCGCCGCGGAAGATTGGCTCAACTATCCGCACGTGACCGGCAAGAAGTCGATGGTAAGCTGCGCCACCTGGGGCGAGCCGCACCACCTCAACTACCAACGCTGGTGGCTGGCCCATCTGCCGAACAACCAAGGCGAAACCGACGGCTTCCACAACAGTTGGTGGCGCTATGTCATCGACTATGATGAAGCGATTCGCGCACTGCCCCTGCCGGGAGGGAAACCGGCGAAAGCCAAGACGGCGATGTATTAGGCGAGATTGAAGTGTTCAGTGTAATGGCCTGGACGAGCGGCGAAGATACATCCGCGCGCATAGCATCAAGATAAGGCCCGTCACAACGCTGACGAAGACCGCTGGCCGAGAATCATGTATCATCATATTGTTCGGCAAGGGGCGTGCAAAGACTTCTCCAATCGCTCCGCCGATCAAACAAGCGGGGAGCATCAGTAAGGAGGAAACGATGATCCTCCGCAAAACTGAACTTCTTAGGGACCAAGCGTCCGCCACTAGCAACTCAGAGCCAGCAAAGGCCGCCGCAACGTTCAATCCGATCAGATACAATGGATGGAAAAGATTGGCGTACCAATAGCGTGTTGGCATGTTGATGGTTTGTGCTACGGCATACGCGCTGTAGCCAAGCGTGCCAAGGACGATCGCACGCAAGCAACGAAATCCAAGCGACGGCGTTTCGCTTTGAACACCGTTGGAGTCTTGCGAACGCGGCGATTCGTAGGGGTTTTCGCTCACCATCGCGTTTATCCATTGGCAATGCAACTTCGAGCGCGGGTGCCTGGGGCAGGGGCACCGGAGGCGCGGTCGCCATGGCGCAACCACTGGGGCTTTGCTAGACGTGTCAACAAATCGCCGCGATTCCCCAGCCGTTTCGACTTGGTTGCATACGCTGCCTGCCTCAGCCCCAGGCACCCACGTTCTAGTGTAATCGAAGCGAACTACCCGCGGACATCCTGAAACGCCGCTTGCAAACAGGCCAGGGCCTTCTCGCCCGCGGCTCCGTCGACAACGACGTTCACGCGCACTTCGCTGGTATTGATCATCTCGACGTTGATGCCGGCGTCCGCCAGGCAGCGGAACATGCGAATGGCCACTTCCGTGTGACTGCGCATCCCGATGCCGGAGACGGAGAGCTTGGCCACCTTCGTGGCGTACGTCACGCCGCGGCAGCCAAATTGCTTGGCCAATCGCTCCGCCACTTCCAGCGACGTCTTCAGCGACTTGTGCGGCGCCGTAAAGCTCAGGTCCGCCTTGCCGCCAGCCCCGTAGCTCTGCACGATCATGTCCACGAACACGCCGGCCGCCGCGACTTCCTCAAAGACCTGCGCGGCCACGCCCGGCGCATCCGGCACGCCGGTGATGGTCACGCGAGCCTGTCGATCGTCGAGTGTCACGTCGTCAATCGTTAAGTCTTCCATGCCTTGCAGTCGTCGCACGACGGCCATGATGTCCGACGGCGCGGCGGACGGTTGTGACGTCGTCGCGACGACTGGCTGCACCGGCGGTTTTTCCAACTCGAACGCCTGGTGTACCGCGCGAAGCGCCGCTTGGGAGTGCTCGCGCGAAACGAGTACGGAGATTTTGATTTCGCTCGTGGTGATCATCACGATGTTCACGCCGGCCTTGGCGAGCGCCCGGAACATGCGATCGGCGACGCCAGTTTGCGTCGCCATGCCGAGACCGACCACCGACACTTTCGAGACGTTGTCGTCATGCGACACGCCCCCAGCGCCGAGCTCTCGGGCCGCTTCTTCGACGGCCCGGAGCGTGTTCTGTAGATCGTTGCGCACGACTGTGAACGAAATATCCGCCTTTCCATCGGCGCCGACGTTCTGCACGATCATGTCAACTGAGATGTTTTTCGCGGCGATTTTGGAAAACAGCGCCAGGCTCGTCCCCGGGCGATCAGGCAGGCTCGCCACGGTAACCCGGGCTTCGTCTTTCGTCAGCGCCGCACCGCCGACGGCCTGGCCGGGCACTTCGCTCTCGGCGACGATCATCGTGCCGGGAATATCGGTAAAGCTGCTGCGGACGTGAATCGGCACGTCGAACTTCTTGCCGAATTCAATCGATCGGCTATGCATCACGCCTGCGCCGAGGCTGGCCAATTCCAGCATCTCGTCGTAACTGACACGCGTCATCCGCCGGGCTTCGGGCAACAGGCGCGGATCGGTCGTGTAGACGCCGTCCACGTCGGTGTAGATTTCGCAGGCGTCCGCGTTGAGCACCGCGGCCAGGGCCACGGCGGTTGTATCGCTGCCGCCGCGGCCGAGCGTGGTGATGTTGTAGTCCTCGTCGATGCCCTGAAACCCGGCGGCGATCACGATCCGCCCTTCGTCGAGCGCCTTCCGCATCCGCTCGGTGCTGATCGAGCGAATCCGCGCCTTGGTGTGCGTGCTGTCGGTCTTGATGCCGATCTGCGCGCCGGTGAAGCTGATGGCCTTTGCACCGAGCGCCTCGACGGCCATGGCCATCAACGCGACGCTGACTTGCTCGCCCGTGGAGAGCAGCATGTCCATCTCCCGGGCAGGCGGGTCGTCGTTGATTTGCTGGGCCAGATCGACGAGCATATCCGTGTTGTGCCCCATGGCGCTCACGACCATGACGACCTGGTTGCCGGCCTGCTGCGCGCGAATCGCGCGCCGCGCAGCGGCCAGAATCTTCTGGCTATCGGCAACGCTGGTGCCGCCGAATTTTTGGACGATCAATGGCATGTTGAACTGAAACCTGAAGTGCCACGTGAGGAATACTGAGATTCACCACGGAGACACGGAGGCACGGAGAGGAAGAGGATGCGTGACTTGGCTTGCATGCAGGAGTCGACTCGCCGAACGGCTACTAGCACTAAGTCTCGCCTTCTCCGTGTCTCCGTGTCTCTGTGGTGAAGAAACAATGACTCTCGTCACCGTTTCAAATGCAGAAAGTAATCCATCATCCGCCACCCCTCGGCGAATGATAACGCCGCAGCGCCGGCCGCCGCTTCGTCGTACGTCGTCACGGCGTCCGGCGTGATGCCGGCGCCGCAGATCGCCAGCGGCACGAAACCGTGGCTGTGGGTTTTGGTTCTAAGCGGCGTCGGGTGATCCGGCGAAACCAGGATACGGTACTCGCCTTGTTTCTTGAGAGCTTCGTGCAGCGGCCCGACGATGTGCTGGTCGATTTGCTCGAGCGCCTCGATCTTCGCCTCGGCCCGCCCTTCGTGCGACGCTTCGTCCGTCGCTTCGACATGCACGCAGATCAGATCGGTGCTGCCGATCGCGTCGATCGCATAGCGTCCCTTCGCCGCGTAGTCCGTATCGAGATAGCCCGTCGCCCCAGGGACTTCAATTCGCTTCCAACCTAAGAGCGCCGCCAAACCACGCAAAAGATCCACCGCGGTGATCATCGCGCCTTGAATGCCGTGCATCTCCGCGAACGGGGGCAACGCCGGGCGGCGGCCTTGCCCCCAGAGCCAGATATTCGTCGCCGGCAGCTTACCCGCCGCGATCCGCGCTCGATTCACCGGATGATCCGCGAACAGCGGCTCGCTGTCGCACATCAATTGATTCAATACGTCGCTGCCTGGCCCGCGCGGGTAGTCGTCCAGCACCGATTTGTCCGTCAAGTCGTGCGGCGGTGTCGCGCGAGTGTCGGTGCTGAACGGGGACTGCCCTGCGCCAGGCTTGTACAACAGCAAGTTGCGGTAGCTCACGCCTGGCACAAAGCGAAGTTGGTCCCCGCCCAGATGCTCCTGGCACGTGGCCAGCAACTGCGTCGCTTCTGCCGTGGAAATGTGTCCGGCGGTGAAGTCGCGCATCATCTGCTGTTCGACCGTCACCAGATTGCAGCGGATCGCCCAGTCATTCGGGCCTAGTTCCAAGCCCTGCGCGGCGGCTTCCAAGGGCGCTCGGCCGGTGAAATTCTGGAGCGGGTCGTAGCCCAACAAGCTCAGATTTGCCACGTCCGAACCGGCCGGCAGGGAGGCCGGCACGTTGTTCGCCCGGCCGACGACGCCCGCGGCGGCGATGGCGTCCATCGCCGGCGTGCGCGCGGCCTGGAGCGGGGTTTTTCCCCCCAACGTGGCCTGCGGCTCGTCCGCGCAGCCGTCCGGAATGATGATGGCATATTTCATGAGCGGTCCCGCGTAAAGAATAAGCAGGATAACCGCTTACGCCCGAAACGCAACCGGAGCCAACGCGACTGCCGGCCAGCGAAAACGCCGCGAAAACCGGGCGTCAGGGCGTGATTTTCAGAATCCGGTGATTACTGCTATCGGCGATGTACAACGCTCCGTCCGGGCCGATCGCCACGCCGTGCGGACGATTCATTTCGAGCTCCAAGGGATCGCCCCCCTCGCCCGCGTGCCCCTGCCGTGCGGCGCCGGCGATGCGGACCAGCTTGCCGTCCTTGGCGATGAACTTGCGCACAACATGATTCTCCGTGTCGACGATCAACACGTCGTCATTCGCGTCGACGCAAAGATGCTTCGGCCCGTTCATCGTCGCCAGCCGTGCATCGCCGCCGTCGCCGGTGTTTCCTTTTTCAGCCGTGCCGGCAACCGTGCGAATGCGGCCGCCTGGGCCGACGACTCGCAGCGCATGACCTCCCCGCTCAAGGACATAGACCTTGCCGCGCGAGTCCACGGCCACGGCGCGCGGGTCGACGAGCGGCGCCTCGACGGCGGTCGCACCGTCTTCCGGCACTCCTTGTTCACCGTTGCCGGCGACCGTGCTCACAACTCCCGTCGCCATATCGATCCGTCGAATCCGACGATTGTCGAGATCCGCGATGTATAGCGCCTTGTTGTTCGGACCGAAAGCGAGGCAATAGGTATCCCCAAACTCTGCCAAGAGCGCAGGTCCGCCGTCGCCGGCAAAACCTTTTTGAGCGCTCCCCGCGAACGGTTCGATGGTCATCGCTCCCAGATCAAGGCGACGCACGCGATGATTAAACGTATCCGCGACGAGCAGCGCGTGACCGGGACCATAAACCAAGTGATGCATGCCATTGAACACCGCGTCTTTTGCCACACCGCCGTCGCCGGCAAAGCCCTCTGCTTCGCGACCAGCCAGCGTTTCGATCATCCCCTCCGCATCAACGCGCAGGATACGCCCGCCGACCATCTCGGCGATGTACATCAGTCCGTCGCGATCGAAGGCCACGGCGAACGGCTCATTCAATTGCGCATCGATGCCGCGCACACCGTCCGCTGGCTTAGTTCCACCACCGGCAACGCGTTCGACGTGTCCCGCGTCCGCTTGTGCCGCCAACGCGAGGAAGATTGCCCACGACAATGAGAGCGGCGCGCGAGTCATCATGTTTGCACTCAAGTTGATAGATCAGGTGGAACCGCGAAATGCGCGAAACGACGCGAAGGGATGACTTTACCGTCGAACCGCAGAGAATAGCAAGCAATCTACTTTCAACTTGTGCAAAGTCATGGACTCGCTTCCTTTTCGCGCCATTTCGCGACTTTCGCGGTTAGTTCTTCTCATTCAGCCGGTGGAGCGAACCCGCGGCGCATCGTGTTTTCGGTGATCGTCCGCGGCACCACGAACTGCAGCAAATAATCCGCGCCGCCGGCCTTGCTGCCGATGCCCGACATTTTGAAGCCGCCGAACGGTTGGCGATTGACAAGCGCGCCGGTGATCGCACGGTTCAGATAAAGATTGCCGACCTGAAACTCGCGCCGTGCCTGGTCCAGGTGCGCTGGGCTGCGCGAAAACACTCCGCCCGTAAGGGCGTACTCCGTACCATTCGCCACCCGCAACGCTTCCGCGAAATCTTTCACGCGGAGCACCGCCAGCACGGGCCCAAAGATTTCTTCTTGAGCTAAACGCGACTGCGGCGATACGTCCGTGACAATCCGTGGGCCGACGTAGTAACCCTCGCCCGCCAATGTGCCAACGTCGCTTGCCAGCGCCACGCGTCCTTCCTGTTCCGCGAGCCGGCAATAGTCCTGAATCCGCGCGAAGGCCTCGGCGTCGATCACCGGTCCGACGTCGGTCCCGGGGGCTTCGGCGGGCCCGATCGACAGGCTCCGCGCCGCTTCGACCAGGCGTTCGACAAATACGGAGTGAATGCGTTCCAACACAATCACGCGCGAGCATGCGGAACACTTCTGCCCTTGATAGCCGAACGCGCTTTGCACCACGCTCAGCACCGCCTCGTCGAGGTCGGCGTCGTCGTCGACGATGATGGCGTTCTTACCCCCCATTTCGGCGATCACGCGTTTCACGCCGCTGACCGCTTGCGGCGACGTGTCCGCCGCTCGGGCGTGGATTGCCAAGCCAACTTGAAGCGAACCGGTGAAGGCGATGATCGCAGTTTGCGGATGCTCCACCAGCGCCGCGCCGGCCGCCGCGCCATCGCCGGGCAAAAAGTTGACAACACCCGCGGGCAGTTGCGCCGCGACGAACAGTTCCATCAGCTTCGCGGCGACGATCGAAGACTGTTCCGCCGGCTTCATCACCACGGTATTGCCCGTGGCGAGCGCCGCCACGGCCATGCCGGTCAGAATCGCGAGCGGAAAATTCCACGGCGCGATCACGGCCGCCACGCCGCGCGATTGATAGATGAACCGGTTTTCTTCGCCCGGCACGTCGACGCCCTGCGATGTTTCCAGGAAGATCGCTTGCTGGGCATAAAACTCGCAAAAGTCGATGGCCTCGCAGACGTCTGCGTCGGACTCGCGCCAGCCCTTACCGGTTTCATGCACGATCCACGCGGACAATTCCCAGCGCCGGCGGCGCATGCCCTCTGCGACGGCGCGCAAGTACTCGGCGCGTTGCGCAGCACCGAGCGCGCTCCATGCCGGCCACGCGGCATGCGCGGTCGTCACACCGTCCGCGGCCAACTTTGCGTCCGCCGAGGCCGTCGTGCCGACGATTTGTTTCAAATGCGATGGATTCAGCGACACGATCTTGGTAGGCGTGTCGATCTCGCGCCCGCCGATCATGAGCCGATGGTGGCGTCCGAACTGCGCGCGAGCCGCATCGATCGCCGTTTGCATCGCGTGCCGTGCAGCGGGCTTGGTGAAATCGGCCGGCGGTTCATTGCGAAACCGCGGCGCGAATGGCCCGTCGTGATGCGATGCGTCTTGGCGTTCGGCGGAAAGGGGCGCGCGCTGCGCGTCGAGCGGGTTCATCAGCAACTTCTCCGGGGCCACATGCTCGGTAAAGCTGGCCCGTAGGAAGGAATCATTTGAAGTATTTTCCAACAGTCTTCGCACCAGATACGCCATGCCCGGGATCAGTTCTCCGAACGGCATATAGACGCGCAGGCGATATCCCATCTGCACAATTGCGTCCTTCTCGGCGTCGCCCATTCCGTAGAGCATCTGCATTTCGAGCGAGTTGGTCGGCAGGCCCAAGTGTCGCGAGACGGCAATGCCGTGCGCTAAGGAGCGCAGGTTATGACTGCCGAGCGCCGGACGCAGCCATTGTCGGTTTCGCAACACGAAGCGAGTCGCTTGCTCGAAGCAGGCGTCCGATTCCCACTTCTCTTGAAATACCGGAATTGGCCAGCCGGTGGCTTGCGCATGCACTGTCTCGTAGTCCCAGTACGCCCCTTTCACCAACCGCACCCACACCGGCGTGCCGCGGTGCTTGGCCCAATCCCGTAGCTGCGCCAAATCGTCCAGCGCGTCGCGGAGATAGCATTGAATCACAATGCCTACGTCGGCCAGGTCGCAGAATTCTTCTTCCAGCAAGATCTCCTGAAAGATGCGGAGCGTGAGATCTTTCGTCTTGTACGACTCCATATCGACATGCACGTATGTCCGCCGCTCGCGCGCGACGCGCAGCAACTTTCGCAACCGCGCCCCGACGCGCCGCGACGTCCCTTCGGGGTCGATCGCGTCGAACCGGCAATCAAGCGCCGAAAGCTTAATGGAGACGTTCATCCGCGGCAGCAGACCGTAGTCGGCGCGATCGACCTGCGGCGCCTCGGGCCAGGCGTTCGCTATGGGCGCGATCGATTCGATCAAGCCGAGGTAGGCTTGCAGATAACGTTCCGCTTCCGCCTCGCTGGCCACGGCCTCGCCCAACAAATCGAGCGTGAACGCGCGCCGTAGCTTGCGCTGTCGCACTGCGGCGCTCAAAACTTCATCGGCGTTTGTGCCGGCGATGAAACGCCGTGCATGGTTCATCGCGTTGCGGCGTGCCGCGATCGCTAGCGCGCGACCGGCCAACGAATCCGGCTGCGCCACGGCGAGCCCCATCCGCACGGCCGACGGCAGAAACTGACGCACTTCGTCGAAGTACTCGTGCAGATGCCGGAGCACCGCCTCGCTTGCATCGAGCATCGGCAACACGTCCACAAAACGGAACATCTGCACCTTGACCGACTCGTCCTGCATCGCCCAGGACATGATTCGGTCTTCCCACCAGCGTCGTTCCAGCACGTTCGGCTGCCGGGCCGAAGCGGCGGCCAGCAACTGCCGGCCGACTTCTTGAGTCGTCCGTTCGATTGCCGCGAGGTCCGCTCCAGTAAAGTCGTCCATGAATTCAAGTTCCGTGCCAAGCAGACCTAAGCCAGAGTCCCGAAAGCGTCAACGTCCGGAGAGAATTGCAAATGACGTCGTACTCCATTCTCTCCGAGCGCTCACGCTTCCGGCGCTATGCATTGTACGACCTTATTCCTCGGTCGTATCCGCTTCCGATGTCGCGCCGCGCAGCTTCTTGCGGAGAGTCATTCGATGCAACCCAAGTGTGCGCGAGGCCTCCAACCGATTGCCGCGATGGAAATCCAATGCTTTGTGCAGTGCGGGCGGTTCGACGAGTGACAATAGCCGCTCGTACATATCGATGGCCTGCGGTTCCCGCGCGAGCAAATCGTCCGCCCATTGCGCCACGGATTCCTGTACGCGTCGCGCGATGTTCCCGTCGGCAGCGCGTCCCACTTCCAGCGGCGGCGGCAAGTGCTCCGCGCCGATGATGCCGCCGCGCGCCAGAATCGCGCTGTGCAGCACGGCATGGCGCAGCTCGCGGACATTGCCCAGCCAACGGCGGCGGCGTAGCGCGGAGATTGCGTCTGAGGAGAAATCCGGTCGCTCCGCGCCTCGCCATTCCGCGCGCAAGAAGTGCCGGGCCAACGTTAATAGATCTTCGCCGCGCTCGCGCAGAGGGGGAAGTCCAATCTCGAAACCGGCCAAACGATAGTACAAATCCTCGCGAAACGTCCCTTCGCGCACCGCGGTGCGCAAGTCGCGATTCGTCGCCGAAATCAGGCGCACGTTGATCTGACGTTCGATCGTCCCTCCGACCGGCGCGACCTGGCCTTGCTCCAGCACGCGCAGCAGCTTGACTTGCAGCGACAGCGGAATCTCCGACACTTCATCCAGGAACAAAGTCCCGCCGTCGGCCGATTCCAGAAGGCCGCGCCGATTTTCCACCGCTCCGGTGAACGCGCCGCGCACATGGCCGAACAACTCGCTCTCGGCGACGCCTTCGCTGAGCGCGGCCAGATTCACGGGAATTAACGGCCGTTCTGCGCGCGGGGAATGTCGATGCAAGGCGGCGGCCACCAATTCCTTGCCGGTCCCGCTTTCGCCGGAGATCAGCACCGGCGCTTCCGTCGGCGCGGCCAGCGCAATGCGCTTAAAAACTTCCTGCATCGGCGGGCTCGAACCGACCATGCCGCCCGGCGCCGCCACGAGCGATTCGTTCGACGGCGCTGGCCGCTTGCGCGTCGCTTGGCGCACCGCTGCCACGGCGCGATCCGGGTCGAACGGCTTCGTGAGATAATCCGAAGCGCCTTGCGACATCGCGCGGACCGCGGTATCGAGATCGCCGAATGCCGTCATCACCACCACGGAGGCGGCGCTCGACGCCTCGCGCAGGTCGCTCATCGCGTCTAGTCCGTCACGGCCCGGCAACCGCACGTCCAACATGATCACGTCCGGCGGCGCTTGACGCGCGCATCGCAAGGCGTCCTCCGCCGTGGCAGCGGAAAACACTTCGTGTCCTTCGCCGGTCAACACGCGTTCCAGCGCCCAGCAAATGCTCTCTTCGTCGTCCACTACCAGTACGCGGCTCAAAGCAGCAGTCCTATAAGAATGATGAAAACGCTTTGTTGGCGAACAACCACAGTCTCGTTTCGCTCCGTGAAAGGGCATTTCCTTTCGCGGAGCGAAACGACGCTATGTCGTATCGCCGGCAGACACTGTTTCAGTAGTCTTCAATGTATCCGCAGTTATAGCGGGAAACTGCGCTTCGAAACACGCGCCGTCGCCGTGCCGATAGCTCAGGCTGCCGCCACAGTCTTCCATGATTCTCCGGCAAATCGCCAACCCAAGTCCAATTCCTTCAGCCTTGGTGGTGACGAATGCCTCAAAGGCCGATGCAACAACCTCTGTCGCCAAACCCGGGCCGGAATCCCGTACGTGAATGCAGGTGCGCAGATCTTCGCTGCGCGTCGACGCTACGGTCACCTTCCCACCCGCCCCGGCCGCATCCACCGCGTTGATCAACAAGTTGGAAATCAAATGCCGCAGGTTTTCGGAGCTGACGGGCACGATCGTCGCGTCGGCATCGCCATTCCATTCCAGCGTCACGCGGCGATGTCGCAACATCGGGGAGAGCAACCGCATGATTTCCTGACGCGCTTCTCCCACTTGGCAACTGCCGCGCGCGGGCCGCTCCTCGCGTCCCATAACCAAGGAACGCTGCACGTGGTCCGATAACAAATCCAATTGCCGCGCCGCCACGTCCAAGCTTTCGACGTCGCCGTAAATGCAGTGCTTACGATGAATCCTCACGGCCATCTGCGCTCCGGCGGCGCAGTTCCGCAGTTGATGCAATAGCCCTGCGTTCCACTGCCCGACGACGGCCAGTCGCTCCTGCCGTTGAATCGTCTGTCGAAAACCGTCGAGTTGATCCGCCAATTGATTCGCCGCGACGGCGAGCGAACGCAACTCGTCATGCGGCCCGTCGACAATAAGTCGCTCCGTCCGGCCCGCGGCGAGTTGCGCCAAATGTTGCCGCAGGCGTTCGATGCGTTCGGCGATCCGCCACGCCAGACGCAATCCTGTCGGCACGCCGATGCCCGCGCCGACCAGTCCCACCAATAGCGGCGGCCACACCGCGGTGGCGACGGCGTCCCACCACAGCGCATGCGGAAATAGCACATGCAACGTCTCGCCCCGCGTGTTCGCGGAACGCGAATTCAGCGCAACGGTGCAATGCAAATACTGTTCGCCTTGTCGATCGGAGATGACCTTCACGCGCTCCGTGTTTCCCGATCGCAGCGGCGAGAGCTCCTGAAACGGAAACGCGGCCAGCGCAGGGTCGCTCAACGTAACGACCTTGCCCGCTTGGTTGGTAACCGCCAATTGCGTTCCCGAAAGGTCGCGCACCTGCGCCAACACGGCGTCCGTCAACGGAAAACGAGAATTGGCCAAGGTCGCCGCCATCGAATGCAACTGGTGCTCAATCCGCCGATCCGCCACGCGCCCCGACCAAACGGCGCCCAACAGCGCCGCGCCGACAATCGCGAACCCCAATACGCCCAGGTTCGGCAGTAGTAACTGATAGCGAATCGGCCAGGTGATGTCCGGTGTGGCGTTCTCAGTCATGGCGATCCCGGCTGGGGCGACGCAACAGACCGCATTCATGCGGCCGACATCGTAAATTGTCGATCATTCTCCACCGATTCGCAATGCGGAGCGACACCTACCGGCTGGCTCATCTGCCTTGCCGACCCAACAAAGTTGGGGACAATGATGCTCGAACCGTACGGCCCAGGGAACCTGTATTCATGCCCAATCGCCAATTCAACGAACGCACCGACGCCCTCCTGGCCGGTCTCCGGCAATCCGGCCAATACAAGCGGCTGGCCTACGTCACCGGTCCGATGTCGGCCACCGCCACGATCCAAGGCCGCGGCCCGGTGATTGTGCTCTGCTCCAACAATTACCTTGGCCTGGCCGACCATCCGGAAGTAGTCGCCGCCGGCCACGACGGCCTCCGGGCGTACGGCGCCGGCACGGCCAGCGTCCGCTTCATCTGCGGGACGTTGGCCTGCCATCGCGAGATCGAGGAAACGATCGCCCGCTTCGTCGGCGCACCGAGCGCGCTCACTTACGTCAGTTGCTGGAACGCCAACGAAGCTTTGTTGCCCACGATCGCTGGCGAAGGGGACGTGATTCTCTCCGACGAGTTGAATCACGCCAGCATCATCGACAGTTGCCGCCTGGTCCGCGGCGCGACGAAGGCGGTCTACCGGCACAGTGATCTCAACGACTTGGAAACCAAGCTGCGCGAGCACGCCGACAAGGCGGCCCGATTCGTGATCACCGACGGCGTCTTCAGCATGGAAGGCGACGTTGCCCGGTTGCCGGAGATTGTTGAGCTATGCCGTCGCTACGAGGCGCTGCTCATCGTAGACGACTCGCACGGCGTCGGCGTCCTCGGCAAAACGGGGCGCGGCACGCCGGAACATTTCGGCCTGCTCAACGAAATCGACATCCTCACCGGCACCCTCGGCAAAGCGCTCGGCGGCGCAGCCGGCGGCTACGTAGCCGCTTCACAGGCGGTGATCGATCTGCTGGTCCAGCGCAGTCGGCCCAGCTTGTTTTCCAACGCGCTGCCCGCCACCGTCGCCTACAGCGCGCGGCGTGCGATCGAAATCGTTGAACGTGAACCTGAGCGCGTCGCGCGACTACATGCCAACGTCGCCGCCATGCGCGCCGGACTGAGCCGCCTCGGTTTCGACCTGCATGATTCTCCCACGGCGATCATCCCGATCATGATCGGCGACGCGGCCGCAGCGATCGCCAAGAGCGAACGCCTGCTGGAACTCGGCGTGATGGTCGTCGGCTTCGGCTTCCCGGTCGTCCCTCAGGGTCAGGCCCGGCTTCGCGTGCAGGTCTCCGCGGCGCTCGAGCCGGAACACATCGAACAAGCCCTGGAAGCCTTCGCAAGACTCTAGTTCCGCCGATCAGGGACCCCCGCGCCCCCGCGCTCGCCTCACGCACGGCGGTTTGGCACTTCGCCGTATTCTGGTACAATTGCTCCCGGCCGATCAGGCCCCACGCGCCCGTGGCGCAACTGGATAGCGCATCGGTCTTCGGAAGCGTTCTTGGCTTTAGACCGATATCCTGGATTCTTCGATAAAAGCCTTGTTTTATAGGCTCAACTCCACTTGCGGCATTTTGCAAGTTGTATGCAATAACCGGGTGTCGCAGGCGGTTACAGGTGTCGGCGACACCACCCTAAGCGTATCGGTCCAAAAGGCACGAGACACTTGGCGGACGACAGAAACGGGACACACAGAGCCCCGGCGTCCTGCCCTGAAAGACAGCGGTGCCGTGGGCTACCCGGCCCCAATGCCCGCCAACGCCCGCGATCTACGCGACCACCTAGAAGCCATCATTGCCCGGTGCCGAGAATTGCCGGACCCTCGGGCGCTGCTACTGTAGCAACTGAAGCAGCTACGCGGGGAGTTTGAACGGGCGGACCTTCTGCGGATGTACCGTGAGGCGGCGCGGCGGTTGGAGCTAGGCCAGTGACCAGCTCGCGCCGACCAGGCAACAGCGGTTCATCTTTGCGCGGGGGGTAGAGGATGTCTTGCCCTACAGCTAGCCTGTTCGTGGGGTGTCGAATGCAGTAACGGGAAGTTCTGAAACAACTCCGGCAAACGCTGACGCAGCACCGCTGGCTCATTGGACTTCGCGTCGTTGACCGACCACTGGCCGAGCACCAACTTCAGATCATGCACCAGC
>JAWXBP010000387.1 GCA_034440135.1 Planctomycetia bacterium | reverse complement strand
GACTGGATCTACACGCTGTTCCGCGAGCAAGGCGCACTCGCGCGGCCCGGCAATACGCAGCTTTACAGTTTGCTCTGCAAGGTGCGGCTCTACCTCAAGTACCGGCTGAGCGAAGTCCTCGGCGCCGGCTTCGGCTACGACCCGGCCCAGCAGCCCGGCGATCAGCCGATCATGTTCAGCGGCTGCTACTTCGCCTCGACCGGCGAAACGGAAGACCGCCAGGCCTTCGTGAAAGGCGTCTTCGACAAGCTCGTCGACGAGCAAGAATACGTCGAGTGGACCCACCGCGCCCTCAAATCCGACCGCCGCTACCGCTGGGCCGCCTACACCGGCATCGCGGCTTCGGTATCGCTGTTCTTGGGCCTGATCGGCATGATGGCGATGCGAGCTTGGGGATGATATGCTCCAAGCCTGAGGAGCAATCTCTGCATGCACATCATATCCATCGTTCTAGGCATATTCGCAATCTGGCGTGGAACACGCGACGCTCCTCGCGGCACAGTCTTTGCGGCGGGCGTTCTTTTTAGCGTCATTGGTTGGGCGATCGATCGCGGTCCAGCCTGGCCGATTCAGTCCATCGCGGGAGACATGAAGATCGTTGGATTCGTAGCCCTTTGCGTTGGCGGAATGGAATTGGCGTGGGTATTAATCGAAGCCGTGCGAGCGCGTCGCGAACGACGCAAAGAGTTGGAGAACTTCAGCGTCGCACAATTGACGGCCAGAATCCACGACTTGGTCGCGAAACACCCTGGCGAACAGATCACCTTTGAAGTCGTGCGGGAGAATCCGAAGCGGAAGGACCGGTAGTTGCAGCGCGATAGCCGCCGCGTTTTTCTGAACGGCGAGACTACGTCGTGGCTTCAGGTCCAGTCGATTTGCTCTAGCAATTGCCGCAGCCGATTTCCCCGTTCCGGATGGATCGACTCGATAAACGCCACGCTGCCCGTCAGATGTGCTCGGAAGTTCTCGATGGCTGCGCGGTTCTGTGATTCTGGGCCGTGGCGAACGCAGTTAGTGAGCGTCGCTTTCAGTCGGTCGTAATCGACGCGCGCGACGTTCAATCGTTCGTTGACAACGATTCCCGCCAAGCGTTGTCGCATGCCTTGGCGCATGATGCGCGTCTTGCGAAAGTTCGGCGTGAAGTTTTCTTCAAGCACAATCGCGCACGCATGATGCTGAAATCGATGCACAACCCGCGCGAAAGTCGCGCCGCCGGAAAACGCCAGGTCGTCCGCATAGCGCGTGTAGTTAGCGCCGGCCGATCTCGCGATTCCCTCCAGTCGGCAGTCTAAGCGGAACGCGCAGAGATTCGCCAACGCGGGCGACGTCGGCGCTCCCTGTGGCAAATGGGGAAGATCGTATGCGCGACGGGGATCGCGATTCGTCGCACCAGTGCCACGCCAATCCAAGTTATGCCAAATGTCATCCGGGGTGCGATTCGTGCAAAGTCCCGCTAACGAATCGGCGACTGATTCGGGATAGCCTGCCGCTGTGAAGATCGCACGAATGCGCGGCTTGGCAATCGACGGAAAGAAGTCTTGCAAGTCGAACTTCAGTACAACGTCCTGCCCTACGTGCGGCGCGGCGAATGACCGGATGGAACACCCGCTCCGAAAGCCGTGCGCGGCGTCGTGCGGTGGTATGAGATTGACGATTCCGTCCAGTACCCGTCGCTGGATCGCCTTGAGTCGCGGCTTGGGCGCTTCGATGAGCCTTACCTGGCCGAACTTCTTGGCCAGCACTCGATATCGATAATTCCGCGCTCGCTCCGTCGCGCGCTTCGCTTCCCAGGATCGAAGGTCGGCAAACCATTCCAACTCCCGCACAGAAACGCCGAGCCATTCGCTCAACGCGCCGATCGAGCAAATCTCTGGGACATTCCACGCGACGGCGGCCGTCATTGGCGCCATTCGCGCCGGAATCAGCGGCCAAGTGACGATCTTCAGTTTGCCCCGCGAACTTGCGCGTTGAAAGGCAACGTCGTCCTGGATAAAGCAAACCAGTTCTCTTCGCCGCGGCCGCGCCGTGCCGCCGAATCGGCCGACAATGCGCCGCGCCAAGCTCGGCAACCACTTGGGAGACTTCCCGAGGACCATTGCACCGCGGTCGACGAGCCGCTGTTCGTCGAACTCGTCCGCCAGGAACGCCATGGCAAGCGCGCGGGCGACAGCGGTTGAGGAATCCATGGCAACAACGAAAAAACGGCGGAATGCTCCAACGAGTCGGGTCCTGCGCGAGCAATCATGCTCGCAGCGCATCGCGGCTCGCGCGACGAAATCCTAGCCATTCACGATCCCCAGGGGTATCCCCTGAGAGGCATGTTCCATGCGTAACGCACGGTCAACGCCAGCTTGGAGCACTCCGCCGCCGTTCGACATTATAGCCAATGCCATGTGTCGCATACGCCATCAAGCGCCATTCCAAATTACACCCTGCCGGCGCAGTTCCCGCGGTGGACAGCGCTAAGGTGCGATAAAACCGCGCATCTCCGTTTCATAGCGATCGAGGAATTCCAGACTCGCCGGCAGCTTGTTACGGCGGAGCCAGGTTTCGTAGGAAATGGTTTGCTTGGCGGTTGGCAGCTCCTTGGTCCAGAGCAGCCCGTCCCCTTCGAGGCCGACTACCGCGTTGCCTTGCTGCTTGCGGGCGCGGAGGTTCAGCTCTTTGTCGTCCATTTTGTATGTGATCAGCGTGTACTCTTCATCGCGAATGCCGCCTGCTTCCGGCTTCCAGCCCAGCGGGGCCAGGGCCTGGGTGAACCGCTCCGCGGTGTCGGCCAAAGTGGCGCCAGGAATCTGAATTTCGATCTGTTTCGAGTCGACGTCAAACTTGGGCGGCTGCGCTCCTTCTACCGTCGGGATATCGGCCGCTTCCAAGCCGACATCGTCCCCTTCCTCGATGGGTTCCTCTTCCGCTTGCGACAATTCCCAGAGCGAACCGGTAGCCTCACCGACTTGGACCAAGGTGTTCCCGTTCGGCAGCTTCGTCAGTCCGACGGTCAAGTTGCTCTGGCCGCGGAGGTAAGTCAGCCAGGCGTGATCGTCCTTCTTGGACCGGCCCTGTTCGCGGATGAGCCAGCCGTCGGCGACGAGCGCTTCGTCGTAGAACTTTTGCGCCTGATCCAATGTCAGCGCCGTCGTCGCCACCAGCGTGGGATCGGTCGAGCCGTCGAACTCGATGTACCCGGCATCGGGCGGCGGCGGCACGGAACTGTTGTTCGGAAAGAGGCTGTATTGAATGGTGTAGCTGTCAGGGTCGACCGGGAACTTGCCGATCGAGACGCGCAGCGTGGTTCCATTGCGCAGAAAAGTCATGTCGCGCTCGTCGGGCGTCTCGCCGTGCGAACTTTTCAGGCGCGTGTAGCCGATCCAACCAGCCTCTTTCATTTTGCGCAAGAGCGTGGTTTCGATCTGCAGGAGATCGGCCTTGGTGCGATACGACAAGCTTCCCGCCGACTCATATGCGGTCTCGATGGGCGCGGCATCGAAGCGCGGCGTCCAGCGCATGTCGTAGTTGCCATCGAGGTGCGCCATGATGTTGGTTTTTCCATCGCCGGAATCGTAGCAGCTTACGGAAAGCCGACAGCCTCCTTTGCCGAACTCCATGGCCGCGGGATTCAGCGCGCTGACCTCCGTCAACGTCCAGCCGGCTTGCTCCAAGAAATACTTGTAGAAGGTCTTGGCTTCATCCGGCTTTACTGCCGCGAGACCGCCGAAATCGCCCGCGCTGATGAAGTTTGACTCGTTGCCGGGAAGTCGGGGGAATGTTCGCAGATCAATGACTTGTTCCATTTGAGCCTGGGTCGCCGGCGCTTTGGAGGCCTTATCCGGCAGTGCTACCGGCTGATGCAATGGCTTCAACGCCACGGCGGCGCCTTGGCTTGGCGTGCCCCAAACGCGTGTGCAACCGCTCTCCGACGCCACGACCAACAGATTGGTCGAAGGAAGCCAGCCGACGCCGACGATCGCCCAGCCGAAGCTGTCGATGACCTGCGTGACGCGACGCTCAGCCAGGTTCCAGATTTGCACCGATCCGCCATTCGTGGTCGCCATGAATTTTCCATCCGGCGAATAGGCGATCCGTTCGCTGCCGGAAACGCCTTGCGTGATTTCAAACGAAGGCTTTACGTCCGCGGCGTTAAAAAAGTGCAACGAGTCGTCGCCGCCCAAGATGAATTGCGCGCCGTCCGGCGAACGCGCCAGGGCGTGGCTATAGCGGCCTGCCGAAAATGCTTGCACCAGTTTTCCGGTGCTCGGGTCCCAGAGCGACGTGGACTCTCCCGCGGCGGCCAAAACATTGGGCGCCACGTATTCGATGTGATTGACGCTGTTGGTATCGACCTCGAATTCGTGGCGCGGTTCCAGTTGATCCGCGCTCCAGACATTGATTTTGTTGTCATACGAGATGGTCGCGATCTCCTGCCCGTCGGGCGAGATCGCCAGACCTTCAATGCTGTTCGTGCCAAGTTCTTTAGCGACGATTTCGCTGCGGTCCTCGAGACTCCAGATCCGCACCTTGCCCGTCGAGTCGCCGACGGCGAACCATTTTCCATCCGGCGCGACGGCCAACGAGTGAATCGATCGCTCGCCGTCCTCCGGGGTCAGTTCCAGGAAGACGTGCTCAGGCTCGTCGCCCTCCAGCGACCACAACAAAACGCGCGAGCCGGCCACGATAAAGTGCCGGCCATCGGCGGTTGCAGCTACGCAGGAGGTGAAACTGGTTTTCTCCCATTCGCGAATCCCCAGCAACTGCACCGGCGCAAACGGCGCCGGCGTCCAAAGTTTGATTTGATCGGCCGTCGGCGCCGCAATGGTCTGGGCAGGCGGCGCGGCTGCCTTGGGAGAAGCCGGCGCGGCTGTTTGCGGACTTGCGACGTTCGCAGGGCCGACGCCTTTCTCGACCGAGTCCTCGGCCGACGCGCTGGGCGGCGCGACAGTATCCTCCGAGGTATTCGCCGGAACTTGTGCAGGCTGGCTATCCGGCGCGCCTTTCCCGCAGCTCAGGGTCAGCGACGTGAGCATTGCCGCCCCGACGAAATAAGGCCACTTCCAGGCCACGATGCGCAGCTGGCGTTGGTTCCGGGCGCAGGATCGCGTCGATGAGTATTCTGGGCGGACCATATGTTTTCGTGCGTCCAAGTCGTTCTGTAAATTGTGGAGAACTCCGACGAATGTACCGCCGTCAGGGTCGCGTGGCTATCCATTCCCGATGAGCCAGCGAGCGTCCAAAAATCGGTGGTTTGGTCCTCGACAGCGGCCGTCAGGGACAAGAAAATCGTGTGCACGGAAGCATCGCGCCCAATCGCCCGAGAGGATTCATCATGCGTCGTCGAGAATTTGTCGCGGCCGTGGCTGCGGCGGCCTTTGTCGGAGCGGCGCGCGCCGCCGAAGTTCCGCAAGATGTGCGCATCGTGCGCGCGGTCGGCTTTGACGTGACAAGTCGTCGCTCGAAAGTGGCTGGGCGCAATGCACAAAAGGAAGTCCACGGCGACCAATCGACGGACCGCATGGTGCGCCTTTACACGAACACCGGCGCGGAAGGCTTCGGCCACTGCCGCGCGGATGAGCAGGATGTCGCGAAGCTTATTGGCAAGCCACTGACGGAGTTTTACCGCGCGAGCGACACGGCCATGTCCGGGCCGCTCGGCGCCGGGACGATGCCGCTCTGGGACTTGCTCGGCAAGCTCACGCAACAGCCGGTGTACGCATTGCTCGGCGGCAAAGGCGCGGAGCAGGTTCCGGTCTACGACGGCTCGATTTACTTCGCCGACCTGTTGCCGCAGTATGCGGACAAGTGGGAGGATCGCTTCCGGACCGAGATCGACATGGGCTTGGAGATCGGCCATCGCGCGTTCAAGATCAAGATCGGGCGTGGCGCGAAATGGATGCGCCGCGACGAAGGAAATGCGCGCGACGTGGCCGTGGTGAAGTTGATCCGCGAGCACGCCGGGCCGGACGTGCTGCTGGGCGTCGATGCGAACAACGGCTACGATTTGGCCGGCGCGAAACGCTTTCTGGAACAATCGGGCGATGCCAACCTGGCGTTCGTGGAAGAGCTGTTCGAGGAAACCGTCGACGACTGTCTTGCATTGAAAGCGTTCATCCAGGAGCACAGCTGGGCGACCCTCGTGGCAGACGGCGAAACGCAGTCGCAGCTCGACGTGTTCAAGCCGTTCATCTCGGCCCAGGCGATCGAGCTCTATCAAGGCGACATGAATCACTTCGGCGTGGAAGGCATTTTGACGGAAGCCGCCTGGGCGCGCGAAACCGGTCTGCGCGTCGCGCCGCACAATTGGGGTTCGCTCATCGGCTACTATGCCCAACTCCACGTCGGCCGGGCGATCGACAATTTCTATCGCGCCGAACACGATCCGCTCACCACGGACGTGCTCGTTGCGGAAGGCTACGCTCGAAAAGACGGCCTGGCCACCGTGCCGTCCGCACCGGGCTTTGGGCTTTCCATTGATGAGGACCGGTTCGCGTCTGGGGCCAAGGTTCGCTTCGATTTGAGCTAAGCGACCGCTTCAACGACTCATTCGATAGCCGCGAATAGGGACGGTGTTGTCCGCGGCCCATTGGGTCTTGCCGGGGAAGAGCTTGCTGTCGCACTCCATCCCGGCGGCGAGATCGATCGTTTGACCAGGCCCGACGATCGGCCGACCGGTTGCGTCTTTGAGGAAGCCTGAGAATTTCGAGGCAATCTCCACTTCGCTGCCATCCAGTGAGACGGCCAGGTGAATGGTGTCGCTCGTGCCGAGTTTCAAGTCTTCGGTAATCTGCGGGGCGCCTTCGCGGTAGGTATATTCCGATTTATAGTGCGCGCGTTCGACGCCGTTCGCGTCGAGCCGGCCGTATTGGCTCTTGCCGAGCGTCAGCGTTTGGTTGAGGACGTGTTGGTCGCCGCCAAGTCCACAAAAACCGTAGAAGGATTTGCGGAAGCTGTTGTTGACGAACTCGAATTGCACTTCGCAGTCGTCGCCAATATTGACGCCGAAATAGCATTCGTCGTCGCGCGTGGGCAGAAAGCCGGTGCCGGCGTTTTGATCGACGTCCATGTAGGCGTAGAAGTAGCCTCGCCCGCCGTCGGGATGCGTGCGGCCGACTTGCCCTGCCACTCGGGCATACAGATAGATGTGCTCGTCGTCGTGTGCAACCTTGAATTCCAGCAAATCCACGTCGGGCACGTATTCCAAATACGGAACCAGATCGCCGCGCGGATCATCGATGCCAACTATGTTGCGCCAATCGTCGAAGTTGCCGTCGATCTTGATTTTGGACGACGCGGGCTTGGGTTGATCCGCGCGCGGAGCGGGCGCAGTCACGATCAACTTCTCGCCATCGCCGTTGGCCGATGGTGTGAAGTTGCCGGGAAACGTGAACGTCACGCTGGGCATTGCGTCCTCTGGGAGATCTGCGCCTACTCGGTAGTTGCTTTCTTGGAAGTACGTGCCGGCTTGATTGTCATAGGAGCCCAATTGAACGTCTTCGCGACGAAACGTGTTTGGCACAGTGGCCTGGGCGAGTGTATTCGTACTGTTTTCGCATTGAAGTACGAGCGACACCATGGCCGGCGACTTCGTCTTTGTTGCTTGAGAGGGCACGTAGTTGAGCGAGAACGTTCCGGCGACTGCGTTGCCATTGGCGTCGCTTAATTGTAGTGGCAGGAAGTCCAGTGATACGGTAATCACCGGGCCGGTGACGGCGACATCCCGGTAAAGGGTATTTTCGTTGGCGTCGTAGCGGAGTTGCGAGACATCGTCCGGCCAGGTTGGGAGGAGAGCGCGGTTGTCGTGATAGAACGTGTTCGGCGCGAAGCGGCCTTGGTCGTCGATCGTGCCGACGAGTTGTTCGCGCTGGGACGTGAAGGCGCGCACCTGGCGTGCGTTATTGTCGAGGACAATGCGGGCGTCGCGGTGGTATTGGCGGGCGGGCGATTGGTGATTTTCGCGGCGCGTTGTGACTTGGATATCAGTGGCGACAGGTTGCGCGCCGGGTTTGGGATAAACCAAGGCCGCCGGTGAGGCGGGATCGCCGAGCCAGACGAGGTCGCGGTTTTGGTAGGTGAGCTCGAAGGTGATTTCGCGCGTGATTTGCTGGGCAGCGGCAGAGGTGGCGAGGCAGGCGTAGCAGAGGAATTGGATGGCAAACATGCGGAGAGGGAACATTCAGGCAGGGCTCCCGGTGGGCGGGTTTGGTTTCAGGCGGGGTGGATGAGGGGGCAGTCGTTTTAGAATAGTCGTTGATACGATTTTTTCGAGGTGTGCGAGGCGGGAATTGGTGGTTCACCACGGAGGCACGGAGAGGAGAGGAGAGGAGAGGAGAGGAGAGGAGTTGGAACCGCGAAAGGTGCGAAAAGGGGAATGGTGTTTTGGATGGATGTGGGGTGGGGAATTGGTGCTGGAGTGACTTGTTAGTTGTTGGCGGGACGGCGGCTTTCTGTGGTTGTGGCGGGGCAACTTACCGATGCCGCCATTCGATCGCCTGCGATTCGATCATCGTATCGCTCCTATCGAACTAGACCCAGGGCCGCCTATTCTTGAGAGCCGCAACCGCACGTTCGACTCCTCGCTGAAAAATTTCGAGTGGAACGGACCGAATCACCAAGTCTTCCACCAGCCCCAGCCCAGGCAATTCAATGACGAGCTTGTCGACGCCCTCTTCTTGGCTGAGCGAAGCCAAATGCTTTCCGTCGACTTCGATCAAGGCAAAACAATACTCATGCGCATCGTCGCTCGCAATGTAAACGTCGATTCGCTCGTCCATTTATTTGTTCTCCGCTCTTGAGTAATCGAAGGAACGGACAGGCTCGCCAACGCAGACGTACTGTATCGTGGTCCACGGCCAACCGCGAAAGCTAACGACGGCTTTCAAACGCCGTTGCTCGCCGCCCTGACAATTCGATATCGAGTTACCGAGGCGAGTGCAGTGAATGATTTACCACGCAGCGCTGGGCGCGCGGCGAGTCATGCAATCCCAAGACGGCGTTCACTGTGGACTTGGTTAGTCCATTGATGGCTTGCGCAGTGCTGACAAGGTCAGGTATGCATGACCTATTTGGGGCAGTTGCCTTTTTAGCTTGTCACGCGGCTCGGGGCCGTGAGTTCGGGGTAATCCGCCAGCGGTTCGCCAGCGTCGGCGGTGGCTTCTGCGGCGGCTGCGAGGCTGATGGATTCGGCGGAGATTCGCGGGTCGTCGGTGATGCGGACGCGGCCGGCTACCCAGAGACTTAGGAGAGTGGCGGCGGCGGCGATCCAGCCGACTATGCCGAAGCGGCCGATCTGGCCCGAAGGACTTTCGGTGATGATCGCGCCGCCCACGTAGGCGCCGATGCCGGCGGCAATGTGCTGCACGGACGAGTTTGCGCTGAGGAAGGCGCCGCGGCGATGCGAGGCCACGCTGCTGGTGATCATGGCCATCGCGGGAATCATGCGTCCGGCATTGCAGACCATGAGGGCGCCGAAGATCGCTACGACGACGGCGGTCGAAGTGGTCGGCAGGTGCGTGATGATGAGCAGCAAGATCGCCGAGCCGGGGGCGATGACGCGGAAGGTCAGGAGTTTACCAAAATGATCGGCGAGGCGGCCGATGATGGGGGCGGCGAGTAAGGTAAGGGCTCCGCCGGCGATGTAGATCAGGGGGAGTCGCTGTTCGGTAAGACCAACGTTCTTGACGAGGTACGCACTTAAGTACGGGAAGACGGTGAAGCTGCTGAGCATCAGCGCGATGATCAATGCGAAGGCGCGGCGATGATTCGATTGCGAAAATGTGTCGACGAGCGAGCTGAGGGGATGCGCGTGTTGCTTGCCGACGTGGGCGTTGAGCGCGGGGAGCGCGAAGGGAGTGAGCAAGAGCGCCGGCAGGCCGCCGATGACGAGCGCGACGAACGGGATATGCCAGCCGTAGTTCGTGCCGAGGAACAGCCCGAAGGGGACGCCAGCGACGGAGGCGAGCGAGAACCCGGTCATGAGGGAGCCGGTGGCACGGCCGCGGCGGTGTTCGGGGAAGACGTCGCCGATGATGGCCATCGCCATGCCGCCGAGGATGCCTCCGAAGGCGCCGGTGAGGACGCGGGCCGCGACGAGGGTTTCGTACGTCGGGGCGAATGCGCAAAGCAGAGTGCCGAGTAGGAACCCCGCGTAGAGGACCATGAAGGTCGTGCGACGGGCGAAGCGATCGATGATCGACGAGGCAACCAGTCCGGCGGCGCCGGCGGCGAAGGTGTACGAGGAGACGATCACGCCGAATTGGGCGGGATTGATGTTGAGCGTCCGCATGAGCTGCGGGCCGAGCGGCATGACGATCATGAAGTCCACGATCGTCGTAAACTGCACGGCGGCGAGGATCAGCAGAATGAGCTTTTCGCTGCTGGCAGAATGTATGACGGGCTCGCTGGCGGAGGGGGTTTTCATGGGAGAGTGCTGGAGTCTGATTCCTTGACTTTGATTCGGTTCCGAATGTGGGACACCGGGTGCGGAGGCGGGTTCACTGGGGCTGGGACGGGGCGAGGTGCCGAGCTCAGCTCGCACTGGCGGGCCAGCCGCCAGTGGCACCCTCGGCGTCGCCCGGAGTGGGACGCGTGATTAGATTGTCGCGGGGCCGTCCGGCAATACAATGGCGGGCGAGATTCACCCGGCCTCTCGACTGAATGATGGCATGTCAGGGGCAATACTTGGCGAGCCACTTTTCAAGCGCTCACCGAGGAAACCGCCGGCGTTGTTCTACACGTCTGTTTCCGCGCATTCGGCGACAACCACGAAAAGCACGAACCTCTTGTAAGGAAGCGGTTTGCGTTGCAAGAATTGACACGACGGCTGGAAATGGATGGATCTCCTTAGCTCACCCAAGTATCCCAGGCGTTCGTGTTTTTCGCGCCTTTCGTGGTTCCTTCTGAGAGGTGTAGCACAACGAGGGAAATCACGGGGTGATGCGGTGCATGGATTAGGCCACGGCAACCGTGCATCTACCGGTTTTTTTGCCGCGAGGGTTTTTTGCCGAGAATGAAATTCGACGTCGATTTGGCCGGGCATCAGACGACTAAGTTGCAAAGAGAGTCGGGGTTCACGACTCTCCTGCATTGCCGCGGCATTCCAATTCAAGAGGTACTCCCATGAGCGGAACGACGATTACGCCCTATTTGTTCTTTGGCGGGCGATGCGAGGAAGCGATGGCGTTCTACGGCCAGGCCGTGGGCGCGGAGATCGTGATGATGATGCGGTACAATGAAAGCCCCGATGCGCCGCCGCCGGGAATGTTGCAGCCGGGCTTCGAGAACAAGGTGATGCACGCGACGGTCACGATTCAAGGTGCGACGTTGATGGCGTCCGACGGTTGCGACGAGCGACTGAACTTCGGCGGGTTTAAATTGGCGTTGTCACTTCCGACGGAAGCCCAGGCAACGAAGGCGTTTGGCGCGCTCTCCGATGGCGGCAGCGTGCAGATGCCGCCCACGAAGACGTTCTGGTCGCCGTGTTTTGGCATGTTGACTGACCGGTTCGGCGTCGAGTGGATGGTGACCGTAACGACGGACGCCGGCGCGAAATGAACTCTCGCCTGGGGTCGGTCCGCGCATTTCACCAAACACTTTGCGAGGATGCACATGAAGTACCTGGTGCTGTTGTACGCTGAACCGGGAGCCTGGCCGCCGGAGGAACATCGGGTGGCGCTGCAGGAATCGATCGACTTGTGTCACACGTTGCACGCGCGAGGGCAGTACTTGGGGGCGGCGCCGCTGGAGCCGGTGTCGCTGGCGAAGTGCGTGCGCGTGCGTGGCGCTTCGCCAATCGTCTCGGACGGACCGTACGCCGAGACGAAAGAGCAGCTTGGCGGTTACTTTTTGATCGACGTCGAGAGCATGGACGAAGCGATCGCGATCGCGGCGCAGATTCCCGGAGCACGGCGCGGGACGGCGGAGATTCGTCCGGTGATGGAGGTGACGGGGTTGCCGGCGCCGCGGTAGGTGTTGTGACATCGATGCTGCGCGTGATTGCGTGCGAGCGCCTTTTGCAATCACCAGGAAGGCGTGATATAAGTCCGTGTTCCTTATTGGCGGCACGGAGGTTGTGCCGCGGCGTTGTTGGTCGTGAGTTGTGCGATGCCAGGCGATGAATTGCCGGAAGGTTCGTCGCTGCGATTGCGGACCAACAGGGATGGCGACGTTCAGCGGATCACGAATGAGATCCAGGGCTACATCGCGGCCCGGGGACAGATCTCGCACGCCATAGTCACGGCCTGCGGCGTGGCGATCACGATGCTGGTGTTGATCAGCAATCGAAACGTCGCGCCCGATGCTTGGCCCAGTCTGGCCGCGCCGTTGCAGGCGACTGCGTTCGCCGCGAATTGCGTGTACGCGTTGTATTTGTGGAGCGGCTGGACGTTCTTGAACGATCTCATCATGCTCGGCGGATATTTGGCGTGCAGCGGGCAATCGGATTGGGAAGCCCGAATTCTGCCGGCGCTGCAAAAGCACCTGGGGCGCCGCAAGCTCGGAATGGGCTGGCGGTTTGGCCTCAACCGTCAGATGTACGTGGTGTACTTCGCCGTCTCGCTGCTGACGCCGTTCCTGGCCGCGTGCCTGTTGGGCTGGAGTCGCTGGTCGAGTTGGGTCGAGGTCGATCGGAATTGGAGCTGGGCTGTCTTGCCGTTCGTGCCGCCCGTGATCGTGTTGTCGCTAATTCTATGGCGGATTCGGCATGCGAAGATGGATCAGCGCTGGCTGGCGACTTGGCGCGACGTGGAGCGGATGCTGGAAGACGAATGACTTGGTTTCCGCACCGCATGAAGTGGCGTCTACGACTTCTCTGTCTTGAAGACGCGGAAGAGTAGCCACAGCGATGGTACGAGGAGCGCTGCGCCAAAGGGGATCGTCCAGAGCAGAAAGCGGATGGTGGGCGAAGGAGCCGCGGCGGCGAGGAGCGTGACGTCCGGATAAATCAGATACGGATGTTGCGCGAGTCCCCAGCCGAGGAGCAGGAAGATGATTTCGCCGGCGGCGAAGATTTGGCTCCATCGATAGCGGCGATTAAACACGGCCCAGGCGGAGAGGCCGAAGCAGATTAAGCCCGCGCTGAGCACCGGCAAGGCACGTAATTTCGTGAGTTCGCGCACGAACCAGTTCGCTTCCTGGACGCCGAAGCCGAGCACGATGAAGGAAAGTCCGGCCGTCGCGGTGCCCGCCCAGATGGCGCGTTGTCGGAAATCTTCGCGGAGGTCGCCGTCAGTTTCGACGGCGAGATAAACCGCCGCGAGATAAGCACAAGCGGCCAAAGCGAGCAAGCCGCAGGCAAACGCATACGGGCTGAGCCAATGTCCGCGCGGCATGGCGCTGATATCGCCGCTGGCGTCGATGCGGATGTGGCCTTCGGTGACGACGCCGAACGCGACGCCCAGCAGGACGGGCGAGATTGTCGACGCCACGCCGAAGACAACGCCCCAGGGACTGGGGCCATCGGAGGCCGCGCCGCGAAAGACGAAGGCGGCCCCGCGCAGCATGATTCCCAAGAGCGCGAGGTGAAACGGCGCGAACAGCGCGACGCTGAGCGGGGCGTAGCCATGGGGGAAGCAGGTGAAGAGGACGACGATCACGAAGATCAGCCAAACGTGATTGGCCTCCCAGACGGGGCCCATGGCATGGCGAATGGCCGTGCGCTGAGCGCGCTTGCGCGGCCCGGCGGCGAAGAGATCCCAGACACCGCCGCCGAAATCGGCGCCGCCGAGCAGTGCGTAGGCCATCAAGCCCAGGAGCGCGGCGGCGGCAGCGGCGTTGACGAGTTGTTCGTGCGTCATGCGGCGTCCCGCGCTCCCGGTTGAGGTGGGCGGGCCATGCGGGAGAGCAGCACGAGTACGGTGACGGTCAACGTCGCGTACAGCGCTGTGAACAGATAGAACACGGCCGGAACGCCGGCGGCGGTGGTGACGGCGTCCTCGGTGCGAAGGACGCCGTTGATGACCCAAGGTTGGCGGCCGACTTCGGTAACCATCCAGCCGGCTTCGAGGGCGATGAAGCCGAGCGGCGCGGAGATGACGAGCGCCCACAGCAGAAGTCGGCTCGGCGCGAACGCCGGGCCCTGCCGGTAACGGGCGAACCAGTACCAGACGGAGAGGAACATCAGGTAGACGCCGATGCCAACCATGATTTGAAACGAAAGATGCGTGAGCTCCACGTTCGGCCAATCGGACTCCGGGAGCTGATCCAAGCCCGGCACGACGGCGTTCATGTCGTGCGCCGCGAGAAAACTCAAGCCGCCGGGAAGCTCGATGGCCCAGTCGGTGTGGCGCGATTCCACGTCGGGCCAGCCGCCAATACGGAGCGGAGCGCGGGCTTGCGTTTCGAATTGCCCTTCCATGGCGGCGAACTTGGCAGGCTGCGTTTGAAAGACGAACTTGGCGAGAAAATCGCCGCTGACCGGTTGCAAAAGCGCCGCGACGGCGCCGACTGCCATGGCGATGTTCATGGCGGTCAGGGACTTCGCGCCCTGCCTTCCGCGGAGGCAGGCGAAGGCGTAGTAGCCAGCGACGGCAAAGGCCACCGAGGTATAACAAGCGAGCGTCGAATGCACGGCCATGTAGAACCAGCCGGCCTGCTTGAAGATGGCGATGGGGTCGCTGACGACGACGCGCGAGCCGTCGAGTTCGAAGCCGACTGGCAATTGCATCCAAGCGTTCACGCCGAGGACGAGTATGCCGGAGACCATGCCGGAGACGGCAATGACGACGCCGCACCACCAATGCGCGCGAGGCGACAAGCGATCCCAGCCATACAGATAGAGGCCGATGAAGATGGCTTCCAGAAAAAAGGCGTAACCTTCGAGGCCGAAGATATGGCCGACGACCGCGCCGGTGATTTCCATATAACGCGGCCAGAGGAGGCCAAGCTCGAACGCCAAGGCGGTGCCGGAGATGGCGCCGACGGCGAACAGAAGGCCGGTGACTTTCGCCCAGCGTTTGCCGAGGTCGAGGTCGTGTTGCTGGCCGGTGCGGAGATAGCGCCCTTCGACGAGCACCAGCAAGAGCGGGAGTCCGATGCCGATGGCGGCAAAGACCATATGAAACGCGAGCGACACCGTCATCTGGAGTCGCGCGGCTGTCAACGTATCCATGGCGGGTAGGTGAACCGACGGTGCGTCGAACCTGTCCAAGTCAAGAGACGACGTTATTGTAGACCTTTTTCGCCTGCTCATAAGCGGCGATGAGCGCGAGCGCCCGCGTGGTACAATGCGCCGCATTCAGGCGACAGCCCATGCAGGAGACGGCAGTGCAAAATCCGGCGGCGATGCGTTTCGACCTCACCTCGCAAGCGTTCAAAGCGAATCCGTTTCCGACGTTGGCGCGGATGCGCGAGGCCGGGCAGGTGATTCGGGTGCGCGTCCCGTTGTTCGGCCAGGTCTGGGCGGCGACCAGTTATGAGGCGGTGAACGATTTACTGAGAGATCACACTCGGTACTTGCAGAATCCAACGACGGCGGGACATTCGGGGATGGGATTGCTACTACGGTGCCTGCCTAAGCGTTTGCAGCCGTTGCGAATGCAGATGCTGGCCAAGGACGAGCCAGACCATCGACGGCTGCGGAATCTGGTGGATCAGGCGTTTCAACGGCAACAGGTTGAGTCGCTCAGGCCTCGATTGGAAGCGCTCGCAACCGATGCGCTCGACCAATTCGCCGTGGAAGCGCGTCGCAATCCGTCAGGCGTCGATTTGATTACGCATTTCGCGCGGCCTTTCCCGCTGTCCGTGATCTGCGAATTGTTGGGCCTGCCTCAAGAAGATCGCGCGCAGTTCACGCGCTGGGCGTCGCGATTCGGCGTGGTGACGAACATTCTGGGAATTGTGCGGGCATTGAGCGGGCTGTCAAAACTATTGAATTACGTGCGCGAGGAGATTGTGCGGCAACGCGCCCGGCCCCGCGACGGGTTGTTGTCGGCGCTGATTCACGTGGAAGCGGCGGGGGATCGGCTGAACGAAGACGAGTTGGTGGCGATGGTGTTTCTGCTGCTGGTCGCCGGGCACGAGACGACGCTGCATCAGATCGCCGGCAGCGCGTTAATACTGTTGGATCATCCGGAGCAGTTTCGAGAGTTGCGCGAGGATTGGCGCCTGGTCGAGACCGCGGTGCCGGAGTTGTTTCGATACCTTTCGTTTGCCCAGACCACCAAGCCGCGGTATGCGCGCGAGGACTTGGAATTACAAGGTCAGGCAATCGGCAAAGGCGAGATGGTGCTGGCGTTTTTGGCGGCGGCAAATTTCGATCCGCAGTATTTTGCGCACGCCGAGACGTTGGATTTGCATCGCCAGCCGAACCGCCATCTGGCGCTCGGGGCCGGGATTCACTACTGCCTGGGCGCGAAATTGGCCGTGATGGAGACGGAGGTCGCGCTGCGGCAGTTGTTCACGCGCTTCCCGAATCTGCGGCTGGCCGGGCGACGTGAAGACGTGCGTTACACGAAGCGGTTTGGCTCGCGCGGATTGGCGGCGCTACCGGTTTGCGTGTGAGGCGCGGCTCGCCTGCAGCGCGTCGCCTTTGGGCGCGTTGTTGCGCTCAGCGAATGCCGATATGAAGGATCTCCTCGACTTCGCTCGGTTCTAATCGGAAGTCGAAGATATCGAGATCGGATTTCATATGCTCTTGGTCCGTCGTGCCAGTCAGGGGAAGCATGCCGACTTCGAGAGCGAAGCGGAACACGATTTGGGCGATGGTGCGATTGTGGCGTTGCGCGATACTTGCGATTGCAGGCGCGGCCAGCACATTGCGATTCGCCGTCAACAGCGAAAAGCCCTGATAGACGATGCGATTGTCCGCACAGAAGGCGCGGACATCGTGATCCCAGCCCCGAACTGCGAAGCAACGGTTCTGCACGAAACTGGGACGGATCCGTGCTTGCTGGCAGAGGAGTTGAAGTTGTTCGAGTGACACGTTGCTGACACCAAGCAGGCGTACACGACCGCTGTTGTGAATGCCTTCCATGGCTCGCCAGGCGGCCCAGTCGTCGGCCGTCAGTCCGACGGACGTCGAAGGCCCATGCAAGACATAGGAATCGATACGTTCGACGCCGAAATGCTGCAACGAGCTCGCGAACGACTGCGCGACCTGTTCGGCGATTGGAGACTCGGGATTGTAGGGCAGGCGATGATCTTGCCCGGCACGGAAGGTGAACTTGGTTTGCAGGAACAGATCGTCGCGGATGACGAGGCCGGTGGCGATCGACGCCGCGATGGCCTGCCCGACGGCCGCCTCGTGATAGTGGCGGCGCTGGTTGGCGGTGTCGATGCCGCGAAATCCCTGCTGCAGCGCCAGCTCGGTGAGCGGCTGCGTGCGGTCTTCCTTCCACGCAGTTCCGTAGAGGAAGCGAGGCACGGCGACATCGTTAATCGTCAAGCTTCGGTCGATCATCGCTTTTCAATATCGAAGACTGCGATTGAGTGTTGTAGCCACGACGCCCGAGTCGCCTGCTCTGACCAGCATCGCCTCCTGTCGGCGAAACCATCCATGGGCCAACTTCACGTGCGCCATTTCAAGTCTAGCGTTTCGCCTTGCTTGGGGTGCTTGGCGTCGATTGCGCGGAGTTCGAATTTCGCGCCGTGGTCGTTCAGCGTGCAATGCACCCAGCCGTTCGGGTCGCCAGCTTGAAATGGATAGGCCGTCGGCGGCAGGTTGACGAAGTGGATCCCTTCATACTCGCGATGACTCCAGTGGTGCGTGTGACCGAAGACGTAGGCTTTCACTTGCCGGCGCGGGAGCAGGATCTCGAACAGCGCGTCAGTATCCGTCAGCGCCGAACTCTTGGGGTTCTTCGGATCGGGATTGTGGTGGACCATGACGATGGCTGGCTTGTCGGGCTGCGCGTCGAGCGCGGTGACCAGCCAATGCAATTGCGTTTCGCCCAGCGTGCCTGGCGCCTCATTGGTCGTGACCAGGGAATCGAGCAGCAGCCAATTTACGCGCGGTGATTCGATGACGGTGATCTGCCGGGATTCGACTGGCGGCTGCGGGGCCTTTTGGTTGGCAATTGCTTGCCAGAAGTTCTCACGGTGATCGTGGTTTCCCAGCGACAAGTGTACGGGGATGTCGGCGGCCGTGACGGTGCTCATCATTTCCGCTAGCAACTGATAGTCGGCTGGCTGCCCATCGAGCATGGCCAGGTCGCCGTTGACGAGGAGGCCCGAGGGTCGTTGCGGCAGCCCGCGCACTTCGTTCAAGACCTGGTCGAGGTTCTTGAAGAGATGCACCTCGTTCTTGATTTCGTCGCGATCGCCCGAGAGGTGTGTGTCGGAGAGCAGGGCCCAACTTTCGCCGTCGGCGGCGAGGGCGTCCGCCTTGGTCCACCGCACAGTCAGCAGCCCGACACCGGCGGCAACCGATGTGCGCAGAAACTGACGACGACCGACGGCGGGCAAATGAATCGGCATGGACGCACCAGCGGGGAAGAAATGCGGCGGGAAGGCCGGTTGGTGAGCAACGGATAGATTAACCGCGACGCGACGCCCATTCAATCGGCGCGTGCTAGTGGCCTTCCCGGCGGACTGATAGAATCGCCGCTGATCCGACAGTGTCGATCATTCGTCCATGAACCTTCAGCAGGAGCGCCTTTCAGCATGATCACCGTCGGCATGAATTATCACGTACTTCCGGGCAAACAGGCTGATTTCGAAGAGAAGTTCGCCGCCGTGATCACGGCTTTGAAGGCCGCCGAAGGGCACACCAGCTCGACGCTCTGGAAAGACGTCAGCGACGACGCCTCGTACCTGATCACCAGCGAGTGGTCGGAGGAGCAGGCCTTCCTCGATTTCATTCACAGCCAGGCGTTCAAAGACGTGACAAGCTGGGGCAAGGAGCAGATTCTCTCGGGCCGCCCGCAGCACAAGATTTACAAGCACTAGATCTCGCGGCGACCCGCTGCAATTTACTTGCTGACCCATTCCGGCGCGGGCTGGATTTCGGCGGCCGGGGCGTGTCCGGCGTCTTTGCGGCCGCTGCCTTCCAAACGGCTGGTGGCCCGGACCGACATATCGTGATCGCAGGCGATCTGGCAGCTCAGTCGCACCGCGGACAGACCTTTCGCCGCGAGGACGTCCCGTTCGGCGACGGTGATGCGATCCGGCTCGCCCGCGAGGAACTCGACGCGGCAGGTCGTGCAGCGCGCATTGCCGCCGCAGGCGTGCAACTGGTCGATGCCGGCTTCTTCCGTCAGGGCGAGCACGAGTCGCTTGCCGGCGGGAACTTCGAACTCGCCTACTCCCTCGACGGTTAACTTCGGCATGACTGGCTCCCTTGGCTAGCTCGTGGGTGTATTGCTGGCTTGAGCCCCTAACTTAGCGGTTGAGCGGGATTCGCCAAGTGCTTGACAGGCGAATGCTTTTCTTTGGGGGTAAAGAGGCAACCACGAAAAGCACGAAAGACACGAACCTTGGGTAGAGGCGTGGATGTCGTTTCGAAACACACATTTGGCGGAGACTCGTTTGTTTGGAATGCAATCGCCATGCTGCACTCCGCCGCTCGTGCTTTTCGTGGTTCCTGCTGATTCATGTGGAACGACGCGTCACTGCGGCGCCAGGCGGCCGATAAAACCGCCGCCGGGGGCGAGGGATACTTTGAGTGTGGTAGTGGCGGTGGCTGATTGTTGCGATTCGGTGATCTTGTTGGGTTGTTCCTCGTCCATGGAGCCGTCGGCGTTGAGCGACAGAGTGAATTCGCCCTCACCGAGGAACGTCAGCGGTACGTCCAACGTGCGCGGCGTCCAGTTCGTGATACCGCCGAGGAACCACGACTTCCCGCTTCGCCGGGCCAGGACGACGTATTGACCAGGTTCGCCGGCGACGAAGCGCGTTTCATCCCAAGTCGACGGCATTTTGCAGAGGAAGTCGAACCCGGGCTGACCTTCGTAGTGGTCGGGGCGATCCGCGAGCATCGGCATCGGGTTCTCGTAGACCAGATAGAGTGCCATGTGATGGCAGCGCGTGCCCAATACGACCGGCGAGAGCACCTCAGGCTTGAAGGCGGCGCGCGAGACGGAGCGGAAGCCGCCGAGGTGGTAGTCGACGGGGCCTGCCAGTCCGCGCGTGTAAGCGACGTTGACGTTATGGTCGGGCGTGCAGAGCGCGCCCCACTTCAAGTACTCCAGGTTGAGCACGCCTTCGCGATTGAACAAGTTCGGGAAAGTGCGCTGCTCGCCGCTGAATTTCGATGAGCCGTGGACCTGAATGTTGAGTTTGTGGCGCGCAGCGCTTTCCAGCAGCCGCTCCGTGAATTCGATCATCTCCTGATCGTCGCGATCGAGGAAATCGACCATCAGGCCGGCGACGCCCCATTGCTCGTAGAGCGTGAACGCCTCTTCGAGATGCGTGCTGAGCGGTTGCCAATGCACCCATAGTCGAATGCCCACGCCGCGCTCGCGCGCGTAGGCGAAGATGGCGGGCAAATCGAGCTCGGGACGTTGCTTACGGACATCCGCGTCCGGGCTGGGGGCGGCGTAGTTAGTGCTGGTTTGCGGATACCATGGCCGACCGTCGCCAGCGAGCATGTGGTAGGCGATGCCATGCTGGGCGCAGAAGTCGATGTATTTTTTGTGCCGGTTGACGAAGGTTTCGGTCACGTGTGGGAGTTGGTAGTCGAGTTCGAATTCGCCCGCCCACCAGTCAAAGGTCGTCTTGCCGGGGCGTGCCCAAGCGAAATCGCCTTGGGGCGGATCGTTAAGGCATAAGAGCAGGTTGCTTTCGAGGAGTGCGCCGGCCGTATCTGCTAGCAGGATGACGCGCCAGGGGCTTTCCAGAGTTTCGTCGGTGATGACGGCGGCATCGTCGCGATGGAAGGAAGGCGAAAGTCGTGAACGAAGCAACGACTTGTCGCTCGCCGGACGATCGAGATACATGCCGGCGAAATGACGGACGCGGGCTTCGGTGATGGCGGCGGCTTGACCGCTGGGCCAGACCAGCAGCATGGGGCAGTCGATGAGGCGACCGGTCGGCACTTGGGAAAGTGGCTGGAATTCATAGAGGGATTCGTGCGAAGTGCGGAATCCGTCTAGGGTGTTGCAGAGGGCGTTGGGTGCGCCGGCCACATTGAACTCGGTTTGTTCGCGCAGCAATTCAATTTGTTTTGCCTCGGGTTGCCGGGGAATGCGGTAGCGGAACGCCACGCCATCGTCGTACGCGCGGAGTTCGACCTGCCAAGTCGCGCTGGCGGCGTTTTGGCAGTTCGCCACGACATAAGTGCAATGGTCGTGCAGCGTTTTCGATCGATCCCAACTCAAGGGCGATTCTTGGTCGATGGCGCCGCGCTGCGCTTCGACCAGTTCGGTGCCCGACCCGAGTCCGCCGTTCGGCGAAATGACGGGATCAATGAGCGAGGGTTCGATGATTGGCTCACCGTCGCGCCGCACTTCGTAGGCCAACTTACCGTCGACGACTTGAAGTTGAATTTCGTTACGGCCGTTCGGCGAACGCGCTGTCAGCGGCGTCGCAGCGGAGACGCCCGATTGAACGACACATTGGCAGGCGACGGCTAGCACGAAACCTGCGAGGCGGCCTTCCCAGGATCGACATTGACGACTTAGCAAGCGGAGCGCATCACGCATGAATATCGGGCCTGGTTGAATAGTGGGATTTGACGCCGCAAAACGACGATGCGGCGGAGTTCCGGCGGTGGACGATCACATTCTGGCTCAAACGATGGTCCGAGGGAACAGGGTGGAAACGCTATATTGACACCTTACCTGGCGGCGAGAACCGCAGCCAACGTTGATTCCGAAGCGCTCCAGGCGGTATCGCTTAAGGCTCGATGGGGAATTGTTACCGCTGAGAGAAGTCGGCACTGCATCCGCGTTAATTCGCCCTGACTTCTTCGGTTGTTGCCCTGAGCCAGGCAATTCTTAGGGTCGCACCATGAACCACGGTCAAGTATTTCTCACGGCGGAATGGCGCTGGCTGGCGATGTTCAATTGGCCGGCGCCGGACGATTTGTTGCGGCAATACTTGCCGCGCGGACTGGAGTTGGACCGTTGGCAGGGGCAGCCGTATGTGAGCATCGTGGGGTTCATGTTTCGCGACACTCGACTGCGCGGCTGGGCAATACCGGGGCATCGCACGTTCGCAGAGCTGAATCTGCGGTTCTATGTGCGTCAACCGGACGAGCCAGAGAGCCGGGGCGTCTGCTTTGTTCGCGAGGTCGTGGCCCTGCCAGCGGTGACTTGGGTGGCGCGCGCCGCGTACAACGAGAACTACGTTACGTGCCCAATGCGCTTTCGTCATTCATGCACGGGACAACAACTCGCAGACGGCGACCATGTGGAGTATTCATGGAAGCGCGCAGGGCGCTGGAATAAAGTGAGTGCGCGAACCGCGAACGCGCCGCGAATTCCCGCGCCGGAGTCGGCCGAGGAATACTTCACCGAAAACTACTGGGGCTATACCGCGCAGCGCGATGGGACTACCAAGCAGTATCGCGTGGAGCATCCACCCTGGCTGATTTGGCCGACGACTGAGGTGACTTGGGATTGCGACGTGGCCGCGATGTATGGCGAAGAATGGCAAGACGTCCTTCGCGGCGCGCCGGAGTCCGCGAATTTGATCGAAGGCTCGGCGATCAATGTCTATACGGGCAGGCGTTTGGAAATGGCGCATCCGTCCGTAACGAGACAATCCGTTGCGGCGTCCTGAGTGATTGCGTCTGTGGAAAGGGTGACGGCTTACTCGTCATCCGCCAAGCGCTTATCGTCCAGCCATTCCTTGAGTTGCCGGTCGATTTCTTCCCACGTCAGCCGCACTTGTTCCGCCGGCCAGATGAGCGGCGGCGCGTCGGTGGCTTCTTCGGAACGGGCGATTTCCTCTTCCAGATCGACGAGCCAGCGCGGCACGTCCAGACCGGCGCCGGTCGGGGCGTCGGCGAATTCGACCACTTCATGTTCCAGTAGTTCGAAGCTCGGGCTCGTACCGGTCGCGCGGACTTCCTGCATAGCGGGGCGAATCAACGCGCGCATCCGGTCGATCGCCAGTGGGCGCACAAAGCGCTCTTCGAGGCGATCCTGAATCGTCGCGAGTCGCAGTCCATATTCCGCATTGAGCTCCGCGAGCCGTTTCAAGTGCCAGGTGGCGACGTCGGACGTCTTTTCGGCGATCGCGCGCCGCCACGTTTCGGCCGCGGCGGTGCGCCCGGCCTGAATCAAGACCTGGTGCGCGAGCGTGACCGGCTTCAGGTTCCATTCGAAGCGATCGTAGCTGGCCTTCAGTCGCAGCAGGTCAAGCAGCATGTAGATCAGCTCGCCGCGGTCCGATTGCGTCGTCGTCGTGTTGAAGTCGCGATAGACGTCGAAGTTCTCGCCCACCGCTTCCAACACGAGCGCCAGTGTGCTGGCAGCCTGCTCGCGGTCGTAGCCTTCGGCAATGGCCTCGATGAGTCGCGGCTGTTCGCCGGTATCGATCGCTTCGAGACAGCCGTCGATCCACGCGCCGACGCCCTGATGGAGAATCGCCCGCATGTTGCCGGGATGAAAGAACTGTTGCGTAAACAAATCGCGGCCGAAGCGGCGGATGAACTCAACGAGCTCCTTCCAACGACGTTCGTCGACGACGCGCTCCAGCACGCTTAGGCGCACGCGCCGACTATGATTGAGCCAACGTTCGACCAGTGGTTCGGAGACAACCTGCAGGGCCTCGATCAGTTCGTTGTCGGCGTCGAGCGGGCGCTGACTCCGCGTTTCCAATCGCACGACGCTGTCGACGATCGCCACGAAGCCGGCCTCGAAGAGTCGGTCGTATTCGGTGACGACTCCATCCGACGACCCGCGATGCCGCTCCATGCGCCGCGCGGTATCGAGTAACTGCCAAGATTCCAGCAACAGGCCGAGTCGCGGGAGCGATTCCAGCCAATATTCGATCAACGTATGAAAGACGCGCGAAGCGACAATCTTGCGCGGATCGCCACCCTTGGTGAGCGGCGTGTACAGGATCGGCTCCGCATCGAGACGCGCAAGCACCTCCGGGAAACAAGCCCGCGCCGCGTTCGCGTCAGTCCGTAACACCGCGCGCAAGAGCGCGACGGCCGAGGCCTGCCATGGCGGCGTAGCGCGCTGAGTACTCGTCGCCTGGTCCTCTCCGGCCGCGGCACGCAGCCAAATCGACGCCAGGTTCGCGTCCACTAGACATTGGCCGACGTGATGCAGCACCTGGTCTTTCAATCCGCGGCGGCGATCGTAATCCAACAGCGATTCTTCCGTCGGCAGCGGACGCGGGATGCTCTGTTGCTGTACGGAGACCAGTAGCTCGCGGAGCCCACGTTCCCAGTCTTCGGTTTGCCGATCCCAGTCCATGGTCGTGGCGGACATCTCATCGGCCGCGACGCCCGACTGCGAGGCCAATTCCACGGCCAGCTTACGCCAGCGCGCGACGCCTTCCAGCATGGCGAGCCTGGACTTAACGCGCCGCCATTCGCGTTCCCATTCGTCGTCGGTCGCTTCGCCGCCGGAGACCATGTCTCCTTCGACGCCGTCGTCGGTCGTGTCGCGGTAGGTCATCTCGTCATATGCCGCGCCGAAGACGTCTTCCTCTTCGTCGTCGTTCGGATGCGACAGCGCATCGCCCGGCTCGCGACTGTATTCGTTCAAGGCCCAACGCGGCGATTCCCACCAATGCTCGGCGTTGGCTTCCAGGTAGTCGTGGAATTTGCGGGTTAGTTGCCACTTAGTTTCCGAAGTGCCTTCGTCCGTCCGAGCCCAGAGCGTGCGAAGCCAGCGTAGCGCCAACGCGTGAAACGAATGTTCCAGATCGACGAGCGGCACTTCGGCGGCGGTAAGCCATTGCATCATCAGCGCCATGGCGGCCACGTGATCGTGCTTCTCCAGCAGCGCCGCCACGACCTGCCCGAAGGCCTTGGGTGAGCGGAATTCGTGAATATGCTTGCGCCAGAAGCCCACGTCTCCCGCGGCGGATTCCGCGCGCCGCCAGGTGGCGAGACCGGCGGCGACCTGGCGCGCCGACTCGGTCACTTCGCGACCGGAGAAACTGCGGACGTTACTGACTTCGGTGGTGGCGAACTGGTCCCACCATTCGGCGAGCTCCTGGGATCGCTCGCGCGCCTCTTGCCGCAATGATTCTTGTCCGGCGATGGCCGCTTCGCTTTCCCACCGCGTCAGGAGCGCGAATACTTGTTCCACGGAATCGATCAGCACCTCGATGCGGTGATCGACGACGGAGTTTTGGATGGCGGGAAAGAGGCTGAAGTTGCCGGTGAATCCCAGGATGTTCCAGGGATCGACGATCGCCCCGCATTGGATGCCGCGGTCCAGCAAGGATCGCATTTGCCTCGCATGCTCTGCACCAGCGGCCACGTCTCCCAACGAAAACGAACGCAGCGCCGTCACGCGGGCGCATTGCATCTGACAGAGCAACCGCGCCGACGCGACGGGCACGACCTCGGCCTGGCGCAGCGACGCGGCTGGCTGTCCCATCCGCGAAAACAGCTGCGCCAATTGCACGTGCTGCAACTGCTTGGCGCGCAGCCGCGCCAGCCGGTGATTCAAGTATTGTCGCACGGCGCCGAACGGCTGCTGGTTGCGCTGCGCCTCGGCTTGCAAGCGCTCGCCACGTTTGCCGGACTGGCGGGCGAGCGTGTCCTGGTAATAGGCGTCGCGATACTTCGCCACATGCGCGACGATCTTCATCAATGTCATCGACGAATCGTGCGCGTCAGGCCCGCTGCCGCTCACGCCAGCGGCCATCAGGATGGTTCCGGCCAGCACCACGGCCGATTCGAACAACAATTCGTCGCGCGCCGCGCCTTGGGCATGTTGCGGGCGTTCGTTCAAGGCGTCAAGCGTAATTTGTTGGATCACAAAACGCCGGTAGAAGCCGCCGAGATCGACGATGTTCAGATCCCAGCAACCGAACATGTAATTCGGCCGCTTGTTGACCGGGTGATCGAAATCAAACGCCCGCGGATCGAATGCCAGTTCGTCCACCAACTCGGGGTCAAAGCCGGCCTGACGCAGGATTTCCGGCGGTGTTGATCGCAGCACCTCAAAGGTGCGCTCGATCAATTCCGCATACGGCCCTGCGCCGACGCCAGCCTCGCGCAGCATGATCGGGACGGGGCGCACCCACTCATGCGGATACGGTTCGATCCGCTTGCCTTCCAAAGTCGCCAGGGGGCGATAACCGAGGAAGTCGTTGAGTAACTCGATCGACTTGGCGACGATACGGTCGGTTTCGTCCCACGGTCCACCGACGGACAACGCCGTCTCGAACGCGCGGGCCAAGAAAAACGGCCGGAACAAGGCTTCGTCGGTCTGGTGGAACAAAAGGTCGGCGTGAAAGGCGCGGTAGGCGGGCAGCAACTTTCCAAACACCAGCCGCAGCACGCCGGACGCCTGACCTGCGTCGGAAAAAGGCCCCGGGGCGCCAGCCTTCGCTTGCAACCGAGCCGCCAGCATATCTCCGACTTCGCTCCAGGCGCCTTGCGGGTGATTTCCCTCAATCTCGGCGAACAGCCGGTTCAGGCCGCGCTGAAAGCGCACGTCCGGCGCGCCGGAGGAGAAGTTCAGATAGCCCAACAGCGCGTCAATGTCCGCAGGCGCATCCGTCAGCGGCGTGGGCGTGTCCATGCGGTATGAGTTCGCTTGCGGAAGTCCAATTTCGGCCGCTGCTCGCGCGAGCATTTGCCGACGCAACTTGTTGTTCAGCGGCAGTTTATGAATAGCCGTCGCGACATCTGTCGCGTCTGAGGCCAAATCATCCTAGGCCATTCCGGAAACGCGGTCGAGGGGCGTACGAGTCAACCCGGAAACGCAATCGCGCGGGCGCAGCGCTTTCCCCTGCGTGCCGTCTAGGTTATCTTGCCGACTGTCGGCTATCCGCCGCGACTTCCCGCCCACCTCGCATGCGCCTCTGTGGTCCAACGATGAAATCAACTTTGCGAAACCTCGCGCTCGCCCTGTTGCTCACGGCAATGGTCGCCCCGCTCGCCGACGGCGCGGAGCGCGATCCCTTTGACTACGCTGGTCAAATCGCGGCGGGGGATGACGTCATCAAAATCGTCTTTATCGCCGACGCCGGGACGCATGGTCCGCGAGGCAATCATGAGTTCGTCGGCGGCTCGATCCTGATGGCCCGCGCGCTGCACGAGGCGTATCCCAACGTGCATGCCGTGGTGCATACGAATAAAGCTTGGCCGACGAAGCTGAACCATGCCGATGCGATCATCGTGCTATTGAACCACGCGGAACCGGCGGCGACCGACCCGGAAATCTTTGCCGCGGTCCGCAAAGGGGCGGGCTTCATGGCGATTCACTACGGCGTCGAAGTCAATAAAGGCGTAGCAGGCGAGCATTTTCTCGACTGGATGGGCGGTTACTTCGAGACCTTTTGGTCGGTGAATCCTTGGTGGACGCCGAAATTCGAGACGTTTCCGGACCATCCCACGGCGCGGGGCGTGAAGCCGTTTAGCGTCAACGACGAGTGGTACTATCACATGCGGTTCGCGCCGGACATGAAGGGCGTGACGCCGGTGCTGAGCGACGTCCCTCCGTTGGAAACCGCGAAAGAAGAATCTAGCTCTCACGGCGGCAATCCGGCCGTGCATGCGGACGTGAAAGACGGACGACCGCAGGTCGTAGCCTGGGCGTACGACCGCCCGGACGGCGGGCGCGGCTTCGGCTTCACCGGCATGCACTTGCATGACAACCTGGCGGACGACAGTTTCCGCAAGGTGTTATTGAACGGCGCGGCCTGGATTTCCGGTCTGGAAATCCCGGCCGAAGGCGTGCCATCCGCCACGCCCAGCAAGGGCGATCTGGCCAAGTTGCTCGACGATGCGGACGCGGCGATCGCGGCCGGTAAGTAACGAAGAGTAAACTGGCGTCCGCCGACACAGCGGAGTTCTAGCTCGGGCCAATTGAGCAAGTGATCGGGTGGACCGCGCGCTATTGAACGATCAGCGTGACGGCAAACGCGCGCAAGGGTGGGTCGCCTTGCCAAGGACGACTCAACTTGAGTTTCACGCCGCCGGAACCTGGCGCGCCGGCGCGAAACACAAACCAATGATGTCCCGCCGCGCCGATGGCGTCGCCGGGTTCAAAGCGATCGGATACCAAGACGACGGCCGTCAATTGGTCAACGGACCATCGATAGCCCGTCGTGGGGTTCTCGCCTAGTTTGACGGACAATTCCGCGTTGGCGTCCACGGTCAGCGTGCGGCCATCGTCACTCTCGGTCAGTGGCATGTTTCAGTGCCTTTGAAAAAAAGTCATCGACCGACGGCGGCGAGGCGCGCCGCCGTCGGAAGCGATTTCGATCACGTCGAGAAAGCGGCTACCACACGTACATTTCGTGGATCATACCGTCCGCTTCTTCTCGCAAATCCGTCGCGGTACCCGTGGCTAGTGCGCTGGCGCCGAGCAAAGACAGCGCGATCGTTGCGCTATCCAAGCCGTTGGCTAGCTTTCGCCAGGATAGTCCGTCGACGTAGACCCAGGCGTTACGGACTTCGTTGATGCACCAAGTACCGGTAATGCGCTTAGCGTTGTGCCATTGGCCGCCGATCGCGCCGCCGACGCCGGCGGGGCGCATCGATGGCGCGGCGCCTGACGCAGGTCCTGCCGGTCCCGCCATCATGGCGCTTGCCGTCTGACCCGAGCAACCGCATCCGGCCGCGGTTTTCGCCGGCGCTGCGGGCCCAGAATTCGAAGTCCCCGCCGAAGGCGAATTCGCCGGAGAGGCTTGAGGCGTAGCTTGACTCATATCGTTCTCCTTCATCATTAAGTGAATTAGCAAGCAGAAACGTAGCGATCAAAACACATAGACCTGCTTAATCACGTCCCGATCCGTATACACGTTGACGACGCGGCCGCCGGTTTTCGCCGACGCCAGCTGCGCTAACATGGTCGAGAAAATCTGCAAATTGTCGGGCGAGACTTTGCACCAACCTTTGTTCGCCAGATAGGCCCAGGCGTTGCACTCCTGGTTGATCGTCCATAGGCCTTGGACGCGCGTGGAGTTGATCCAACCGCTGACTTGGACGCCCTCGGCGCCGTGGTTCAGCCAGGTCTCAATCCCGCATTCGCCATAACCAATGCGGAAAAAGCCCTGCTCGCCCCAGCCGGTGGTCCAACTGTTCTTGCAGATCCAACAGGACTGCGCGTCGTCATACCCGACGATCGTCACGCAGTGCCCGCCCATCAAGCCGCCGGTGACGTGCCGGTAGACTCCGCTCTGGTAATAGAAGAAGTCTTCATACACCTCAAAACAGGCGGCTACGGCCCCACGGGTGGATACCCAATCCTTGATTGCGTCCGCCTTGTTCGTCAGGTCCTGATAGCCGGCTATCCGGGTGAGGCGATTCTGCCAATCGTCACATAGTCCGCTGCAATCCGTATTGGCGAGGTTGTAGGGATAGCAGGCATCGTCGACGACGCCTTTGTCGCGAAAATCGTCTAGGGCCTCGTTCGGCCACCAGCCGGTATTGCAGTTATAGCCGCGGTCCCGGGCATGGCAGAAAAACAAGTGGGCTTCGCTGAGGTCCACCGGATCGGTGGAGCCCTGCTGCACCATCAACGTACTTTCGACGGTCGCCACGACGCCAAACGAGACGCAGGAACCGCATGAGCCTTGATCCTTGATCGGCGTCACAAAGTTCTTGCCGCCTACATTGCGCAGGTCGTAAGCCGACGGAGCCCGCACTGTGCCTGCGGTCGGCATAGCGGCTTTCGCCGCCTTAGCTCCACCAGGAACTCCCAGCCGGCGCCGGCGTTCCTCCGGAGCCAAGCGGGCGATGCTGGTCATGCCAGCCTGCCAAGGTTCCCCGGCGTTTTCCAAAGCGGATTTTATTTCGCCTAGTCCGATTCCACCGTTTGACATCGCTGTTCTCCTTGAAACGTTTAGAAAGAAACGAAACCGAACCCAATACCTGCGTAGTCACCGCCGACTTAGACCAAGAACCTTGCCCCAAACTGCTGCTCAACAAACTCGCGACGATAGCCCAATACGCATCCCACTATTAATTTCGTTGTGGCCAGCGGACGCCACAAACGCTGGTCAACATAGCAATCGTCGACAGCGATCGCAAGAAAATTCCCCGCGAACTTCCCCGAATTAAGAATGCGGTTGACCGCACGTGCTGGTCAGCCAAGTGATCTACGTAGTACGCCCGGACGCTAGCCATTCGCGCGCCTTGGCAGCTAGCGCCGCCGTGCGCTTGGCGAACTCCTGCCGCGCGGCGGTGAAGCCGTCGACGGTTTTCTTGCCGGAGCCGCGGACGTAGTCCATGAGGACACGTTCGATGTCGATGAATTCCTGCGCGAAGTCAGCCACCGCCGCGGCGATCGACAGCGGAATATTGGTCACGCCGTTGGCGTCGCCGTGCAACAGGTCGCCTGGATTCACGACCAGGCCGCCCACGCGCACCGGCAGGCCGATGTGCAGGATGTGGCAGTAAGCGTGCGAGCAAATCGTGCCACCCGTGAATGTCGGGTAACGCAGCGCGCGGACCTGCTCCAAATCGCGGCCGCCGCCGGAAGTGATGAGACCGGCCGAACCAAAGCCCTGGTACGTGCTGCACATTACTTCGCCGAACGTGGCCGCCACGGCGGGATCATCAAGGTCCTGAAACACGACCACCGCTGGGCCGGGCAACGCGGCGAAAGTGCCAAGCTGCGCTTCGAGGCTGCCATACGCGTCGCCTTTCCCAGGTGCGCAATCGCTGCGAAAGGCCGCTGTCGTGGCGAACCCGACCATGGGAGGCAGCTCCGGAAATGCCGCGCGAATGCGGCCGTCCATGTAGCCTTCGTTGCGCGGGCGGATGCCGAACAGCTCAATCACGTTGCAAATGGTCGGCGTATCAAACTGCGCAAGCTTGCGAAGGGTTTCGGGTGACATGGAGTTTGCCAGTCGTTGGCGAGTAGGGTATTGAGGCAGCGACCAACACACTAACCCGAAGCGCCAGCGAGGGGGAGGGGACGCTGGTGACCGAGAGCCATGACGCGCAAAGAGCACATCCCATGCGATTCGTCGATCCTCAGTGCGCTGTGCCCGCTGCGTCGACGTCCTCTCCCCCTCGCCGGCGCTTCGGGTTAGTGTGCGGTGGCGACATCCTTTGAAGATGTTGACTCTGACGGATTGGGGAGCCGCGCGTTTGCGCGGGACTTTTCCGTCGGCAAGTTCGGCAAAATCGGTCGCGTCGGGGATGCATAATCGGCAGGGTTTCACCAGCTTCGTCGCGCGGAAAGGTTTGCCCACAAGGAGCGGTAAATCCTTGTGCGAAAAATACTTCCGACCGCTCAAGGCCCTGCGATTCGGCGGACGATACCGTCAGTGTCCCTTAACGAGGAAAGCATGCCTCTTGTACAAGGCATGCGAGGGAGCGCCAGACCCAGCCGTTGGACTTTTCGAGTCAAGGAATGGCTCGACGGCACTGGTGGAATACACCTTGTGAACCGGGGGATCGAGACCCTCGCCCGCGACCTACGCCCGCCGACACCCCGATCAGCCTCGGCCTTCGTCCCGCACGAAACGCCCAGTCCGGCCGGAGTCACTCCTCACGCCCAAGGGTACGAACGGTGTCCGCGAGAGGTTGGCCGTCGGGAATGCGCGCACTCCTGGTTCACAGCAGAAGGAGACGATGTTCGATGAAATGGACTAGCCTAGTTGGAGCTCTGGTCGTCAGCTTGGGAGTTTGTAGCCAGAGCTACGGCTTCGAGTTGCTCGATCGGATGCTCAGCAACCACAAGGGCGGGTGCAGCTCCTGTGCTGACGCCTGCGAACCGTCCTGCGAAGCCACGACGGAATGCGATCCGTGCGGCGACGCGTGCTGCGATCCTTGCGGCAAGAAGTGCTGCCACCCGATCCGCGAGTTGTTCGAGGGCTTGCACGGCTTGTTTGATTGCGGCTGCTGTGATCCGTGCTGCAGTGATTCCTGCTGCGATCCGTGCGCCTCGGCGTGCTGCGATCCTTGCAGTGATCCGTGTGCGGACGCCTGCGAACCGAGCTGCGAAGCCGAGACCGCGTGCTGCGATCCTTGCGGCGATTCCTGCTGCAAGAAAAAGAAGTGCTGCGGCCTGGACCTCTTAGGCTTGTTCAGCCACAAGAGTTGCAATAGCTGCTCGAGCTGCTGCTCGACCGGCGGATGCAGCTCGTGCGGCGGCGGCGGCGCCGCGGTCGAATCGAGCAGCGAAGAAGCCCCGGTGCCCGCTGCTCCGATGCAGGACAGCTCGGCCCGCGTTCGCAAGTCGACCCGTGCCCATCGCCAGGTCTCCTATCGCAACTAACGGCTGCGTGAGGTCTGACTGCTGATTGAAGCCCGCCCTGGTGAAAACCAGGGCGGGCTTTTTTGTTTTTGTAGCAAGGCCGTTTGTGCGGCGGAGATGGAATGACGAATTTCTAAATCCGAATGACTGAAAGTCGAATGAAAGAAGGCGTTGTGTTTCACTCATTCGACAATCGAGCTTTGTCATTCGTCATTTAGTCGCCGGCAGTCGATCGAACATCCTCGCCACGAGTTCCGGCGACGGGGGCGGCGTGAACAGGCTTACTGCGACGCCTGCGAGCAGCGAACCAGGAATGCCCCAGACCACGGGATCGAGTCCGAACAGATAATACGGCCGCATGCTGGTCGGGCCGAAGTTCGGGTCGGGCGTGAACTGGCCGACGAGAAATAGTACGAGCACGACGCTGGCGCCGGTGACCATCGCGGCGATCGCTCCGGCGGCGTTCGCACGACGCCAGTAAGCGGCCAGCAGCGCCGGGGCCAGGAAGGTGGCGGCCGCGCCGGAGGTGCAAAAGACGATCAAGGCCTGCAGATAGTCGATGGGCTTGATGTTCGCCAAGACGGCGATCATGCCGACGACGATCATTACGATTCGCGTGAGGCGCTTCAGGTGTTTTTCGTCCGCGTGGGGATGAAACACCTGCTGATAGATGTCATGGACGATGCCGGACGAGATGACGATCAAGAAGGTGCTGACCGTGGCCATGATCGCTCCGAACGGCGCGGCCAGAATCAATCCCGCCACGAGCGAGCCGCCGGCGAAATCCTGCGTCATCATGAGCGCCATCCGCGGGATCACTTCGTCGCTCTTATCCAGGTCCGGCATGATGCCCCGCGCGGCGATACAGATCACGATCAGCGGAATGTAGATGCAGCAGTTGTAAAGGCTCAGCACGAGCACGCTGCGCCGTAGCGTGGCCGTGTCCTTGCTGGCCATCAAGCGGACGAGCCCGGCCGGCGTCGCCACGCCGCCGAAGATCCAGATCACGAACATCGAAACGGCCAGGCTCACGGGCAAGAACTCTCGGGCTTGGCCGGTTTCCGGGTTCACAGCGCCGTAGCCTGGTCCGTAAGCATAGCCGGGCCCCGTGTTTTCAATCGCCGTGCGCGTCGCGTTCTCCAGTCCGCCGACGTGGTAGAGCGTCAGTCCCAGCAGAATCAGCACACCGAACCACATCAGTACGCTCTGAAACAAGTCAGTCCAGACGGAGGCCAGGAACCCGCCGATCAGCGTGTAGCCGACGACGGTGCAGGCAAAGATCACGAGCCCGAACAGGTACTTCTTGTCGAGACTGTCCCATAAACTTAGTAAGGCAACGTCGGACGCCGCCGGCAGCTCTTCCGCGAGCGCCAACGCGCCGGAATTGGGGATGGCGATCTTCATCACAATCGCGCCGGCTTTGAATTGCGCGATGAACAGGAACGACAGAAATATCAAAATGAACGTCGATGCCACGATGCCGAGCGCTGGGCTATCGAAGCGGCGACGAAACAGTTCCGGCACGGTCACCGCGCCGGTGCGGCGCGAGAGTTGGGCGATGCGTTTCCCCAAGATGCCGAAGCCGGTGAGCGGGACCAGCATGTAGCTGCCGATCCAGAGGGCGACGATCCAACCGTAGGTGTAGATGTACGACGGTACGCCCATGAAGGTGCCGCCGCTTTGCACTGTGGCAGTGAGGGCCATCGCCCAAACGCCGAGTCCGCGGTTGCCGAGAAAGAAGCCCTTCAAGAAGCCGCTTTTGGCCATGGCCCGCTGCGCGAGCGTGCCCAAATAGACGCTGGCCACGATCACGATGACCAGGACCGTGGGCAATCCCCAACCGGCTTCCGGCACGGCGTCAGGCATGGTCGCGCTCCGGCTCGTCAGGGTATTCGATTTCCGCCCCCAAGGGGTCGTCGGAGATCACGAACCAGGTGAACGCCGCCGACAACACCGTGCAGACGCCCCAAGGCACAATCACGCCCCAGAAGACCCAACTCGGAAAGCCGAGCACAAAGGTCAATTCCTCGGCCGAACGACCATATCCATAGGCAGCGCAGTAAGTGACGCAGTAGATGAGCGTCACGCACCAAATCAGAAAGATCCACAACGCCTCGCGCCGTGAACTGCGCACCACGGGATCTTCGTTGTCAGCGATCGTCGCCATGCCAGCAGCGTAGCTGGTGAAGTGAAAAGGAGGTAGGAGAGGAAACGCAGAACGCGGAATACGAAAGAACAAATCCCCCTCGCCGATCCCGTGGCACGGTCGGGAGACCGGCCACAACATCTATTGACACCCGCCTCTGCGTCTCAGCGTCTCCGCGGTTCAACTGAAGAGTGAGCCGATCGGCGTTCCCTCGCAGACCCGTAGCGGCCGGCCGAGTTGATCCGGGAGCGTGAGGTCGGCGGGCACGCCGAGGGCCTGGTAGATCGTGGCCGCGAAATCTTGCGGCGTGACCGGATCGCGTGCGGGATAGGCCGCGCGGTTATCGCTTTCGCCATAGATCGCCCCGCCTCGAATGCCGCCGCCGGCGAGGAGACCCACGTAGCAGAAGGGCCAATGTTCGCGGCCGGCATTGCCGGCTGTGATCTGGGGCCGACGCCCGAACTCCCCGACCCAGGCGACGATGGTGTCCTCCAGCATGCCGCGCTCTTCCAAGTCGGTGAGCAGCGCGGCGAGGGCCTGATCGGCCGGCGGAATCAGGTCGTCCTTGAGTCGATTGAAGTTGTTGCCGTGCGTGTCCCAGAAGCTGCGCCCGTCGTCGTGCCAGTTGACGTTCACGAGCGGTACGCCTTGCTCGACCAGGCGTCGCGCCAGGAGCACGCACTGGCCGTGCGTATTGCGTCCGTAGCGGTCGCGCGTCGCGGCGGTTTCCTGGCTCAGATCGAAGGCCTCGTGCGTTCGCGAAGATAGCAACAGTTCGCAGGCCTTCGCGCGGAGGCCGTCCATGTTCGCGGCGGTCGCGTTGGCCGTGAAGCGATCGCGTTCCTGCGCGAGATGATTCAGCAGCGACTTGCGTTGTTCCAAACGGCCGAGATCGACGCCGTCGCGCAGCTGCAGTTCGGGCACGCCCCATTGTTCCGCGTTGGGATCGCCACTGAGGAGCATCGGATCGTATTGCTTGCCCAACCAGCCGCCATGCTGCCCAGGCGCTTGACCGCCTGGCGCGGCGGGATGATACGCCAGCCAAGGCAGCGTTACGAACGACGGCAACGCCGACGACGCGGGCCGCAACTTGGCCATCACGCTGCCCAAGTGCGGCGTGTCTTTGGAACTCGGCGGATCGGCGTCGCTGAACAGCACCGGCGCGCGATGGCCCGTCAACGTGGCATGAGCGCTGGATAAATGCGCTGGGTCGTTGTGCGTCAGCGAGCGAACGAGCGCCACGCGATCCATTAACGGCACCATGCGCTGGAAATGTTCGCAGATTCGTAAGCCAGGAACGGACGTGTCGATGCCTTGGAAGTCGCCGCGGATCTCCGCCGGCGCGTGCGGCTTCATGTCGAACGTATCGAGTTGGCTCGGCCCGCCCCACATGAAGAGGAGGATGCAACGCTTCGCCTTGCCTGTGCCGCCTGCCTGCTGCTGTGCGGCGAGCAAACGCGGTAGACTGAGTCCCAGCCAACTTACGGCGCCGGCTTGCAGCAATGCCCGACGCGAGGTTCGCCAGGTGCGGCGAAAGTCCGTGCAAGGCGCGGCGTGAGCGACGGGCGGCAGGGCCATCGTTGCACTCCGTGGGGTGGGATGAAGTCGGAGCGGCGGGGACGTATCAACCAAAGATTATGCGTCTTTTCGGCGTCCATGGCAAGCACGAAAATCAGCCGCATTGGCCGACCAACATCGCGCGACAGGCAGCAGCCAAAACATTACGAATCCGAATTGCACCGCAAGGAACACAGATGGCTCGCACTCTCAGCACGATGTTTCCGATTGGCACGCCGGCGCCAGACTTCTCGCTGCTCGACCCTCAGGGCAAGCCGTATGCGCTGGGCGATTTCGCGGACGCTCAGGCGCTCGTCGTAATGTTCATTTGCAACCATTGCCCGTTCGTGAAACACGTGGCGTCCGGAATCGCGCAACTCGCGCAGGATTATCAACCGCGCGGTGCGGCGTTGGTCGCGATTCAATCGAACGACGCGGAAAAATATCCGGATGATGCGCCGGCCAAGATGGCGGAAGAGATCGAGCGCCGCGGTTATACGTTCCCGTATCTCTCTGATCCGACACAAGAGGTCGCCAAGGCGTACCGCGCCGCCTGCACGCCAGACTTTTTCTTGTTCGATGGCAGGCGTCATCTGGTTTATCGCGGACAACTCGACGCCAGCCGTCCGGACAATGGCAAACCGGTCACGGGCGCCGACCTGCGCGCGGCGCTCGACGCTGTGTTGGCGGGACAAAAAGTGCCAGACGAGCAACTTCCAAGTCTCGGCTGCAATATCAAATGGCGCGAGGGGAATGCGCCTGACTATTTTGGCTAAGCGAGGTTGTTGCTGCTAAGCCCAGGGAAGGCCACCACAGATTTCGCCGATAGTTAAATCTACGAGGGCCTTCCCTGGGCTTGAGCGCGGCTTGAACCGCGCGGCGCGGGTTCAATCGCGGCGTGAGGAGAACTCGCGCAGCCAAACGGCGTCCTCGCGCAGTTCTTCGATCGATTCGGACAGCCCGACGAATTCGCGTTGAAAGCGCCGCCAGGCGAGCCAGGCGACTAGCGATGCGCCGGCTATCAGTAAACCGCTGCTGATCAGATGCCACGCCCAGCTCGGCAATCCCCAGGCGCCGTCGAGCGCGTCTCCCGCTGCTACGACGAGCACCGGAAGTGATGTCAACGCGGCGAGCACGGCAACGCCGAGGCAGATCGCCAGTCGGCGCAGATGGTCGCGCGCATCGAGCGCTTCGAGCCGCAATAGCCGCCAACGCGCGTCGAACAGCGCGCGTACTTCGTCCGCTAGCGCCGCGGCTTCCGCGGAGACTTCGGCGAACAATGGCTCGCGTTCCTGCGCTTTCAAGGGGTGTTGCGCGCTTTCCGAGGGTTTAGCCTTTTCGCCATTTCATGTACGTGTCCGTGAACGCGCTCGCCAAATCTTGCCAGACGCTGGCCGGCAAGTTTGCGAAAGCGGTCTTCGCGCCCCAGGCGGCGAGCCAACGCAGCCAACCTCGGCGTGGCAGGCCAGCGGACATCGCCCAGCCGACGCCAAATGCCGTCGCTAGCGCTGCCAAGGGATGGCGCGCGACCTGGTTTTGCCACGAGAAGGCGCGACGGCCCGCCGCTTTCACTTCGTGGAATGAAGCGTTGATCGCGCGTCGCCGCCGCGCGATTTCCATCCGCAGCTCGCGGCGCAAACGGAGATGTTCGGCGGGATTCGAGGCGCTCATGGATCGCATTTCTCGACGTTAGCGCCGAAACAGCCGTCCGAGGAAATACCCGATAATCGCGGCGAAGCAAACTCCCGCGCCGGGGTTCCGACGCACGAAGGCCAGCGACTTGTCCAGCAGATCGCCGACGTTCGCGCCCCGGAGCGATTCGATTTCCGTCGCGGCCTCGCTGCGCAGTTGTTGGCAATAGTTTTGGGCGCGTTCGAATTGCTCGCGCGCCTCGCGCAACGCTGCTTCGGCGGCCTGGATTTCAGGACGTTCGTCGAGCTGCTTGCCGAACGTTTCAAAGGCGCCTGGCTGCGGTGAACTGCCGGCGTAGGCGTCGCCCGTGGACATGGCGGGGATTCCTCAGGGAGGGGCTGGAATGTGCTTCCCTAGAACGTAGCTTGCCGGTCCTCCTTGCTCAAATGATCCGGGCAGGCAGCCTGAAAGCAACATTCAGATGGCAACGGTTGTACCAACTTGGCGGGCCCGCTCATGATGGAGGAGGTTTTGGCGTTCGCCCAGGCTTGAGCTAGATATTAGATGGGAGACCGGCGCGCATCGAGGTTGTCCCGTTTTTGGCGTCATCGCGGGCAGCGAGCGACGTCCCGGACGTAATTTGCCGCTGCGCGGCATCGCCTTCGGACCGTCCAGGTTGTCTCGTGAGCGCGAATTCGTCTTGGGTGCGTGAGGTGATTCATGAGTGTTGCGGCAGAACCGGCGGTTGAATTGACCGCCACGGTGGAAGAGGTGATGTCGACCGATTTTCTGGCCGTGCCGCCGACGATGTCGGCCGCGGAAGGCGCGAATCAGTTGGCCGACTCTCGTCAGCGCCATCTCTTCGTCGTCGATGGCGAGCAGCATGTGATCGGCGTGTTATCGAATCGCGAGATTCTCAAGTTTCTGGTCGATTCGCTGTCCGATACGAAGGACGAGGCCGAAAGCGCGTCGAACGATACGCGGCCTTGGGAACTGGTCAACCTGATTCAACGCAAGCCGATCACTGCGGAGAAAGGGACCGCCTTGTCAGGGGTGGCCGTGGCGATGACCACGTATTCGGTCAGTTGTCTGCCGGTGCTGGACGAGCAGCAGCGGCTGGTCGGAAGCGTCGGCATCAACGAATTGCTCCGCCATCTGGGACGGCAGTTGGACGCCGCGCCGGAAGAAGAATTCTGCCTGTTCACGCCCAAGCAGGAAGCCAAAAAGCCGCAAACGCCCGCGTTTTTCCGCAAGGCGAACGGCGCCCTGGTGATTCCGAAAGCGAACGTGGCCGAGAACGTCGAAGTGCAAGCCCACTGCATGCTCGGTTTCGATCAACCAAGCGGACGCGTGCTCGTGAAGTTCATCAAGGAACAAGAGGCCGGGGCGAGGAAGGTCACGATCGACGCGGACAATTACGTCATCCAGGCCAGCGATTTCACGTCGCACTTCGACGTCAAGACGCAAGGCGCCGCGTACGACGTAGTGAAAACCCGGCTGGCGAGTTATTTGATTCTCGCGCCGAAATCCGGCGGGCGTTGAGCGCGCGTCGGCGCTATCGTCCCGACTCGTAGCGGGTACGCGTGCGTTCGTGGAATGCCGCCGCGTCCGCGGACTCGTCCGATGCGCGGCGCGGCAAGGGGTCCACGGTGTCGCCGTCGGCCGTCATGAGGTCCATGTCTTTGCACCAGCCGACAGTTTCCAGCACCAGGTGGCGTTGCCATCCTTCGGGGGCGGCGGGCGGTGCGGCAAATTCCAGGTGGACTTCTTCGCCGGGACCGAAGATCGCCAGCGCGTCGTCGGCATGCGACACGAGTTCATTGACGTCGCCGAATTCTGTGTACCAGCCGGCCTGATGACGCATGTCGTCGAACGGCGCGCGTTGTTGATAGTCGTAGTACGGGCGGCGCTGCGGGCCGTTGGTGCGCAGCGGGAACCCGGTGCGCGCGAGTTTCGCATTGTCCGCCCGAACGACGGTGCGACGCGCTTCGGGACAGGGTTCGCTGTAAACGATGGCGAGGCGGTCCCAATATACTTCGTACGTCGTCGACAAGCGAAGCGCCGTCGTACCAGCTGGCAAATTGGCGAGCGGCAGCGCCATGCGGCGCGGCATGCCGGCTGGGTAGCCGAACTCGTGGTGGACGACTTGCCAGACGCCATCTGCGTCGCGGGCTTCGAGCGTGGGCGCTTCGTATTTTGCGCCGGCTTGCCAGGCGGCGAACATCGTTTGCGAGTACGGGTATTCAACCCAGCCGTCGGCAATTAGCACCGGTGCGCCGGCGTGCGCGTCGAGCGGCGCGGCGAATTCCAGTTCGAGGGTCGAGCGCTCGGTGCGGCCGACGAATCGCGCGTCGCGCGGGCCCGGCGGCGCCGCCTGGTTGTCGACGTCCGCGACGACGCTCGTTACATCCCCGCCGCGATCGTTCTGCACGCGCGACGGCGACAATTCGTGGCGATAATAGATCGCCTCGCCGGTCGGTGGCGGATCGCTCGCGCCGAAGCGTTCGTCCAACACCAGTTGCCAGCCGGGCGGG
>JAWXBP010000386.1 GCA_034440135.1 Planctomycetia bacterium | reverse complement strand
CGAACCCGGCTGGCAAACCATCTGGCACGGCTTCAACAAACTCGCGATCGTCATGCAATACGCGGAAAACCGACAAAAATGTGGGTAAGGATGAGGGTTCACACCCCTGGCTATTCCCTGCCGCCCCTTCGGCGCTCCACAGAGTGCGGACCTTGTCATACTGCATCACGACTGGGAAAGTGAACAGTCGTCAACAACTCCCCCTTCGCGCGTCGCGCCCCCGAATCGCTTCCCGTCAACGCCTCCCCTCCCTCGCCATGTACGACACGATCATCATCGGCGCGGGAATGTCCGGCTTAGCGGCGGGGATTCGCCTGGCGTACTACGATCAGCGCGTCTGCATCCTGGAGCGCCACACGACCATCGGCGGGCTGAACTCCTTCTATCGATTGAACGGTCGCAACTTCGACGTCGGCCTGCACGCCATCACGAACTTCACGCCGCGCGGCGCCAAAAAAGGTCCGCTCGCGCTGCTGCTCCGGCAACTGCGCCTCGGATGGGAGGAATTCGCACTCGCGCCTCAGGTCGGCTCGCGGATCGCCTTCCCGGGCGTGAAGCTCGATTTCACCAACGACTTCGAAATGTTCCGCTCGGAAGTTCGCCGCGCGTTTCCGGCGGAGCGCGATAACTTCGAGAAATTCGTCGCCCAAGTGGCCGACTACGATGATCTCGATTTGCCGTTGGCCGATCGCTCCGCCCGCGAAGTGCTCGGCGAGACGATTCGCGATCCACTGTTGATCGAGATGCTGTTCTGCCCGCTCATGTACTACGGCTCGGCGCGCGAGCATGACATGGACTTCGGACAGTTCTCAATCATGTTCCGCAGCATCTTCATGGAAGGCCTCGCGCGGCCGCTGGCGGGCGTGCGATTGATCTTGAAGACGCTGGTGCGCCGGTTTAAGGAACTCGGCGGCGAACTGCGCCTGCGCGCCGGCGTCGATCGCCTGCACGTCGAAGGAGACCGCGTGGCCGGCGTCGTGTTGGAAGACGGCACCGAAATCCTCGGCCGCCGCGTGCTCTCTTCGGCCGGTTGGCTGGAAACGATGAGGCTTTGCGACCAGCCCGCGACGGTTTTGCCGCGCGATCCCGGCGAGTTGTCGTTCATCGAGTCGATTTCGGTCCTCGATACCCCGCCGCGGCAACTGGGTTACGACCGCACGATTCTGTTTTACAATGACTCCGAGACGTTCCACTGGCGGAAGCCGGACGCGATGTGCGACGTGCGGAGCGGCGTGGTTTGTTCGCCGAACAACTTCGCTTATGAGCAACCGCTCGACGAAGGCATCCTGCGCATCACTTCGCTGGCGAACTTCGACCGCTGGGCGGCGCTCAACGAAGACGAGTATCGGCTGGAGAAGTTGCGTTGGTACGATCGCGCCGTGGCCTCGGCGGTGCGCTTCCTGCCGGATTTTCGTCAGCGCGTGATCGCCACCGACATGTTCACGCCGACGACGATCCGCCGCTTCACCGGCCATGTGAACGGCGCGGTCTACGGCGCCCCCGACAAAGTGAAGGACGGCACAACGCATTTGAAAAACCTGTTCATCTGCGGCACGGACCAAGGCTGGGTCGGCATCATCGGCAGCATCGTCAGCGGAATCTCCATGGCCAACCGACACCTGCTGAGTGCCGAGAGTTAATGACAAATCAAGACGCAATGACAACGGCCCATGGCATGGCGGAATCGCTAGCAGCTCAATGACCAAAGACTTTCTCAAAAACGCCCGCGACGAATATGACGTGATCGTCATTGGCTCGGGCCTGGCCGGTTTGACCTCGGCCAATACGCTCGCCAAAGCCGGCCACTCGGTGTTGCTGCTGGAGCAGCACTATCAACTCGGCGGCATGGCCACCTGGTTCAAGCGATCCGGCGGGCACATCTTCGATATCTCGCTACACGGTTTCCCGGTCGGCATGGTGAAAAGCTGCCGGCGCTACTGGACGAGCGAGATCGCCGAATCGATCGTGCAGCTCAAGCACATCCGTTTCGACAACCCGATGTTCTCGCTCACGACGACGTTCAATCGCGAGGATTTCACCAAGCTGCTGATCGAGAAGTTCCAAGTCTCCGCCGAGCAAGTCACCGCGTTCTTCGACGCCGCGCGCGGGATGAATTTTTACGACGATCAACAGAAAACGGTCGGCGAGTTGTTCCAGCAGTACTTTCCGGGGCGCGAGGACGTCATCCGCCTCTTGATGGAGCCGATCACCTACGCCAACGGATCGACGCTCGAAGACCCGGCGATCAGCTATGGGATCGTCTTCTCGAACTTCATGTCGAAGGGCGTCTTCACCTTCGAGGGAGGCACCGATCGGTTGATCGGGCTGATGAAGGACGAGATTGTCAAGAACGGCGTCGATCTGCGGATTCGCTGCGACGTCGAGAAGATTCACGTCCGCAACGGCCGCGTGGAAGGCGTCTCGGTCAATGGCCGCCTGATCAAGACCCGGGCCGTGATGTCGAACGCGAATCTCAAGTCGACGATCTTCAACCTCGTCGGCGAAGAGCATTTCGACGGCAAGTTCGTTGAAGACGCCCGCGCGGTGCGACTCAACAATTCGAGCTGCCAGGTGTATATCGGCCTGCATCCCGGCGAGATGATCGACGAAGCCTGCGGAGATTTGCTGTTTAGTTCCACGGCGCCGCTGTTCCGCACCGAGGCCTTGCTGAGCCGCGACGTGACGAGTCGCACGTATTCGTTCTACTATCCGCGTACGCGACCGGGCAGCGACCGTTGCCTCGTGGTTTCCAGCACGAACGCCAATTACAGCGACTGGGCCGCGCTGTCCGAGGAAGAGTACCAGGCCTCGAAACAGGACTTGATCGAAACGACGCTGGCGGCCTTGGAAAAATACGTGCCGGGCGTGCGCGAGAAGATCGCGCACATCGAGGCTTCGACGCCGCGCACGTTCCAGCACTACACGCGCCACGTCGCGGGTGCCAGCTTCGGCACCAAGTTCGAAGGCCTGGCCGTGAGCCGAGCGATCCCCGAACAGGTTCGCGGCCTGTACCACGCCGGTAGCGTCGGCATCATCATGTCGGGCTGGCTCGGCGCAATGAACTACGGCGTGATCGTGGCCAACGACGTGGACAGTTATTTGCTCAAGCAGTCGACCGGCGCGCCATCAACCGAGGCGACCCGCGTATGAGCCGCGAAGCAATCATGCGCGCGATCCCGCATCGCCCCCCATTTTTGTTGCTGGACGAGATCGTCGAGCGCAGCGAATCGCGCATCGTCTGTCGCAAGACGTTCACGGGCGACGAGGAGTTTTATCAAGGACACTACCCTGGCTATCCACTCACGCCCGGCGTGATCCTCTGCGAAGCCGCGATGCAAGCCGGCGCGGTGCTGCTGAGCCAGTTCGTCGAAGGGGACGGTGGCGTCCCGGTCGCCACGAGGATGAACGACGTCCGCTTCAAAAAAATGGTCCGCCCGGGCGACACGATCGAACTCGAAGTGGATTTAAAGGAACGCCTCGCCAACGCCTTCTTCCTCACCGCCAAAGTAACCTGCGGCGGCCAGGTGGCGGTAAGGTTCGAATTCGCATGCACAATGGCGGCGCGGGGATGATTCACCACGGAGACACGGAGTCACGGAGTCACGGAGAGGGAGTTTGAATTTGTCAGTGTTCCGACTTCAGTGTTTTGATCCTCATATCTTTCATCTCTATATCCTCTCTTACTCTCCCTCTGCGTCTCCGCGGCTCTGCGGTTCAATTGAACTGACTCTCCGTGTCCTCCGTGCTCTCCGTGGTGAACAATGGATTTCCTCCAGCTAACCAATAAGACGATCGTCGTCTTCGGCGTCGCCAATCGGAAGAGCGTTGCCTTTCATGTCGGCCGCGTACTGGAGGAGCAAGGGGCAAAGGTCGTCTACGTCGTAAGGTCGCCGGAGCGTCGGGAATCCGTAGTGAAGCTGTTGCCGGGCCGCGAGATTTATGTTTGCGACGTAGAGTTCGAAGAGCAAATCGCCCTGGTGCGAGATGAAATCGCCGCGCAGCATGAGCGGATTCATGGCATCGTCCACTCGATTGCGTTCGCCGGGTATGAAGGGGGCATGAAGCCGTTTCACGAGACGCCGAAGGCCGCGTTTTTGCGGTCGGTCGATATCTCCTGCTTCTCGCTCGTGACGATCGCGAACGCCTTCGCGAAGTTGCTCGACCCCGACGCGGCCATCGCGGCGATCTCGATTTCCACCACGCGGATGGCCAGCGAAAACTACGGCTACATGGCGCCCATCAAAGCCGCGCTCGATTCGGCGATCGTGTTCCTCGCCAAATCGTTCAGCCAATTCTCCCGCGTCCGCTTCAACGCCGTCGGCCCAGGCCTCCTGAAAACCTCGGCCTCGGCCGGCATCCCCGGCTACGTGGAGTCGTACCTCTACGCCGAAAAAGCCACGCTCCGCAAACAAGCGGTGCAAACCGAAGAAGTGGCGAACGCAGTAGCATTCCTACTCAGCCCCCGCTCCACCGGCATCAACGCCCAACACCTGGTAATCGACGCGGGGATGGGGGTGAACTATTTTGATCGCGATCTGATCGAAGGCTCACCAGACTGATCACACTGAATTGCAACTATCGCGTTTTCGCCGTTTCGCGCTTTCGCGATTAAAAGAGCTTTGCATGAACTAATCGCGAAAGCGCGAAATGGCGAAAGCGCGAAATTGGAATGGCACTCTGCTAACCGGAAGATTGCCGCTGCCGTTTCTCCCAACTCCGCCCATTCCCATTCCCATTCCCATTACTCAGCTTCGCCGGCGCCGCCAGCGGTTTCACGCACCCAGGGCCGAGCAAATCCTCAATCCGCCCGCGCATTTCCGCGTTGAGTTGCACTTTCAGGCCGCCGGATTTGCAGAGGACGCGGAGGCCGTCGGTGAGTTCCAGGACGAGCTCCACCGCGCAGGGGCCGGGGTAGCCGCGGAGGATGTCGCGCAGGGATTCGAGTTTCTTCTCGCCGTGCTCCTGCTCGCTTACGCGGAGGCGCAGGCCCCGGGTATAGCGTTGCTCTAATTCGCTGACCGGCAGGATTTCATTGCAGATCAGGTTGATGTTGTCGCTGCCGGGGCGTTTGTCGATCGTGCCGCGGATCGCGACCAAAGCGTCGGGGACGATCCATTCGCCGACCTTGGCGAACTCCTCCGGCCAGAGGATGCAGCGCATGATGCCGGCCGTGTCTTCCAGGTCGAACATCGCGTACTTCGTCGCCGTGCTGCCAGGTCGCGGGTTCTTGGTATGCGCGAAACGGATCGCCGAGATCAACCCGCCGATCAGGATTTCGTGCCCCTTGTTAAGCGGTCCGGCCGAGACGCTGGTGTGCGAGCAATACGTGGCGAGCGTATCGGCGTACTGTGCGAGCGGATGGCTGGAGAGATAGAAGCCGAGCACTTCCTTCTCGTTGATCAGCTTCTCCTTCTCCGGCCACTCGGCGACGTCCGGCAAGCGCTCGTCGACTTGCACCGGGGCCTCCGGTTCATCGTCGAACAGCCCTTTTTGGCCGGACCGGCGATCGGCCAACTTCGCGGCGCCGGCTTGGAGCGCGCGATCGAGCGCCGCCATGAATTGCGCGCGGCGGCCACCGAGTCCGTCGAACGCGCCGGCTTTGACCAAAGCTTCGATCGCCGCTCGGTTGCAGACGGAAGGATCGACCCGTTCGCAGAAATCGAAGATGCTGCGAAAGGGCCCATCCTGTTTGCGCGCCGCGGCGATTGCCAACGCCGCGTTGCCGCCGCAGCCTTTAACGGCGGCCATGCCGAAACGAATTTGGCCGTCGTGCACGATGAACTCGGCCGTTGAGCCGTTCACATCGGCGGGCAGGACGGTGATGCCCATCCGTTGGCAGTCTTCCAAATGCTCGACGAGCGAATCCTTGCTCTTGAAGTTGCGCCCCTCGATGTCGCCGCACAACAGCGCGGCCATGAACTCGACCGAGTAATGGGCCTTCAAGTACGCCGTCATATACGCGATCAACGCATAGGCGGTCGAGTGGCTCTTGTTGAAGCCGTAGCCGGCGAACTTTTCGATCATCTCGAACAGCTCGACCGCTTTCTCCTTCGAGAGGCCTTTCTCTTGCGTGCCCTTGACGAACTCTTCGCGATACTTGGCGATCATCTCCAGCTTTTTCTTGCTGATCGCCTTGATGCAAGTGTACGCGTTGGAAAGCTCGATGCCCCCCAAGCGATTCAAGATCCGCATCACTTGCTCTTGATACACCATCACGCCGTGCGTCTCGCCGAGGATTTCCTCCATCACGGGATGCGGATAGTCCGGCTTCTGGCGACCGTGCTTGACCTCGATGTAGTGATCGACCATGCCGCCCTCGATCGGCCCGGGGCGATAGAGCGCGTTCGTGGCGATGATGTCGCGGAAATGGTCCGGCTTCATCCGCTGCAACAGATCGCGAATGCCGCCGCTTTCCAGCTGGAAGATGCCTTTCGTTTCGCCGCGGCACAGGAGGGCGAACGTCGGCTGATCGTCAAGCGGGAACTGGTACGGATTCACGCGCTCGCCGGTCGTTTGCTCGATGAGATCGACCGCCTTGGAGAGAATCGTCAAGTTCCGCAGGCCGAGGAAATCCATCTTCAATAACCCGGCCGCCTCGACGTCCCCCATCGCCCATTGCGTGATGACTTCCTCTTTGTTCTTCACGCGCTGCAACGGCACGTACTCGTTGAGCGGCCGGTCGGCGATCACCACCGCCGCGGCATGCGTGCCCACGTTCCGCGCAAGCCCTTCGATCTTCATCGCCAGGTCGAGCAATTCGCGCACTTCGCCGTCGTTGTCGTAGGCCTTTTTCAAGTCCTCCGACTTTTCGAGCGCTTCCTCCAACTCGATGCCGAGTTCCTCCGGCACCATCGAGACGACCTGGTCGACTCGGGGGATCGGCAAGCCCATGGCGCGTCCGACGTCGCGAATCGCCGCCCGCGCGGCCAACGTGCCGAACGTGCCGATCTGGGCGACGTTCTCGCTGCCGTATTTCTGCTTGACGTAGTCGATCACCTCGCCGCGACGATCCTTGCAGAAATCGATGTCGATATCGGGCGCTTCCCGACGGCTGATGTCTAGGAACCGTTCGAAAAGCAAATCGTATTTCAGCGGACAGACGTGGCTCAATTCCAACGCGAACGCCACGATCGAACCGACGCCCGAACCGCGCGCCGTAGCCGGGATGTTGCGCTCCAAGGCGAAGCGGACAAAATCCCAGACGATGAGAAAATAGTTCGCGAAGCCCAGCGTGTTGATGACATTCAGTTCGCGCTCCAGCCGGGCGACCACTTCCACGGACAATTCGCCGCCGGGCAGGCGTTCGTCGTCGCCGGCGTAGCGGCGTTTCAGGCCATCGACGCAGAGTTGCCGCAAATAGTCCGGCGACGTCGTCTCATCCGGCAATTTGAACGTGGGGAAATGCCGCTTGCCCAGCTCAATCTGGATATCGACCGAGTCGGCGATCTCCTGGCTCCGCGCCACGGCGTCCGCGTGATTCGGAAACGCTGCGTACATTTCTTCTGGCGCGCGGAGGAAGAACTCGCTCCCCTCCATCCGCATCCGGTTGGTGTCGGTGCGGAATTTCCCCGTGTTGATGCAGAGCAACACATCCTGCGCTTCGGCGTCTTCGCGATTCACATAGTGCGCATCGCTCGTCGTCACCAGCGGCAAGCCCATCCGCGTGGCGACTTCGACGGCGCCTTCCATCGCCAGCCGCTGAATTTCCAGCCCGTTGTTTTGAATCTCAATAAAGTATCGATCGCCGAACAGCTTGTGGAACCACCCGGCGACGTCCATCGACTGCTTGAGGTTGGATTCGTACTCCCCGCCGCGCAACATCAGCCGGCTGAACTCGCTGGACACGCAGCCGGAGAGGCAGATGATTCCCTCGCTGTGCGCCGTGAGCAGTTCCTTATCGATGCGGGGCTTGCGATAAAACCCTTCCAGAAACGCCGAGCTGGCCATCTTCACCAGGTTGCGAAAGCCGGTGATGTTCTGCGCCAGCAGAGTGAGGTGGTAGCTCGCCTCGCCGGAGTCCGACAAATCCTTCTGCATCCGGCTGCCCGGGGCGATATAGGCCTCGTAGCCAATGATGGGATTGATCCCGGCGGCCTTGGCTTTCTTGTAGAAATCGAGCGCGCCATAAAGATTGCCGTGATCGGTCAGCGCCAAGGCGGTCATGCCGGACGACTTGGCTTTATTGACCAGCTTCTCGATCGGCGCAGCGCCATCCAGCAGGCTGTAGTGGCTGTGGCAATGCAGATGAACAAAAGGACGCGACATGGCGGGCGAGCATCCGGTGCGGGAGGGATTCCTGGGAGACCGTAGTCTACCGCGCGCTGAACTGCTGCTGTAGCAGGGGAGCTCGTTGCATCTGGACTAGAGCCCTGGACGCTCGAAGCACCTATCTTGAACCTTCGGGGGTAGGCGGCACCCACCTTGCTTTAGCCGAAGTACTAGCGACAATGATTTTGGCAGTCGTCGTGCCGGCACTCATCGGTATATCGCTCCGAATCGAGATCACTTGTCCCGATTCGTGGGTCTTCCAAATGCACACAATCCGAACCAGTTGCTCTCTCCTCATCCTTCTCATCGTTGCCGATACATTGTGGGCCGGCCGGCGCTACATGGTGCACAGCATTGGCGATCTTCCTACCGAGCGGATTTGGATTTCACCGAGCGCCATCAATGATCTAGGCCAAATCGTCGGTCAGCGCCACACCGACACGGGGTTTCGTGGGATTCTCTGGGATGCTGGAATTGTAGTAGACCTCGGCGACCTACCTGGCGAGAATGCTGGGTGTTCACCAGTCAACATCAACAACTACGGCCAGATCGTGGGAGTTGGTTTCACTGAGTTTGGTTATCGGCCAATTCACTGGGCGTCCGGGTCATTTACCGACTTGGCAACGCTGTCCGCCAGAGAGTCCGGCGCCGCACTCGGAATCAACGCTTTCGGTGCCGTCGTTGGCAACACATACGATAGCGATTCGCGCCTGTCTTATCCGTTTTCGTGGTCGGCAAGTGCGGGTTTTCATCGTTTTGTCGAACCACGACCCGTGGAAAACACTCTGGCAATAGCGATCAATGATTCGGGCCTGATCGCTGGTTACAAGTCAACCGCAGGAGTCGTGGAAGCTGTGATTTGGCAAGGTGCCTCCACTACTGTTGTGAACGCTCCGCCCGGTATGTCACGATTCCTGCCGCTTGCAATGAATAACTCAGGCTTCGTTGTCGGTGGTTCGCTGAACAACAATGCGAGCGAACTCGCCACGCTGTGGAAGTCTAGCGAAGCACTTTCCTTGGGCGACTTGCCTGGCGGCGTAGTTTTTAGTCGAGCATTTAGTATTAATGATCTTGGGGAAGTTGTCGGTTCAAGCGCGGATGAAGAAGTAACGGCATTCTCCGAAACCAAAGCTTTTTATTGGAACGAAGGTGTAATGCGCGACCTCAATGAAATGATTGATCGGCAATCTGGCTGGGTGTTGTACAACGCGCTCGATATCAACAATCGTGGCGAGATCGTTGGCATGGGTATGGCTCCAAACGGTCGGGGTGGAGGCTTCCTCCTCACCCCCGTACCGGAGCCAAGTTCGTTAACGCTCCTCGCGCTGTTTGCCGGTGGAATCGCGATTCGACTGTTCCGATCGCGAGCTCGAATTCTGTAAAGCCCAGGGAAGCCCCTCGGAGTCGTCTTTGCCGCCGACGACTATGGTGGCCTTCCCTGGGCTTAGCGGTGACGACGACGCCACTCCGTACCGTCAACTTCCTTCAATCGACCGCCGCAAACAGCAGCGTCGTATCCGCCGCCAGGCGCCAGCCCGCGTCCGTCTTCCACGGCGACGTCCCCTGCCCGCCGTATTTAGGATGTTCGCTGCTCCAGATTAATTCCCAGTGGCGCTTCGTCGGCGCGGCCAGGATGGGCTGTGACGGGGGCGTCAGCGTCAGGTCGCGGCCGAAGTTCGTCAGGATTAAGCGATCGTAGCCTTCGTCGGTGAAGTAGCGCAGCGACAATGCGTCAGTTGAAAATGCGACGCCGTCGAGCATGGTTGCGTCTTGCCGCTGAATCACGGGGTCTGATTTGCGCAGCTGCAAAAGATCGACATGCAGACGATACTCATGCGCGTGCTTTTGCCGTTCCGATGAATCGAGTTTGCATTGCTCGAACGTATGCCGCGCGCAGGGATCGGGCAACGTCACCTGCATGTCCAGCGTGGCGAGACTCGGAAACTGGCTCAGGAACGATTTGCGACCCTCCCACACGATGCGGCCGAGTTCTTCCGCTAGATCAGCGTAGTAAACCCGTATTTCCCAGATGACTGCCCCGTAGTGGCACGCGATTTGCGCCAAACCCCTGAACAACAGGGGTATATCGCACATTCATGCCATGCTGACCGGGGAACCCTATGGG
>JAWXBP010000385.1 GCA_034440135.1 Planctomycetia bacterium | reverse complement strand
GTCCTTTTCCTCGCGACGCGCCATGGAAAGCAACTCTTCCCGCAGCGCCTGTTCGCGTCGGGCGAGTTCCTGGCGCTCTTCGCTGCGCTCCTGTTCGCGCGCTGACGCGGCAGCGCGGTCTTCGCGCTGCCATTGTTCCCAGCGGCCCTCCCATTCGATCCGGCGCTGCTGCTCGCCTTGGAGTTCTTGCCGGAGCGTGGTCACGTTTTCCAGCGTATGCTGCACCGCCTGGTATTGCGCACTGAGAGACTGCACCAGACTGTCGGCCTGGTGTCCCACGGTGGCAATGCGATCGCCCATGCGGGCGTCAAGCTCGCCTAGACCTTGTTCAAAATGGGCCAACGCCGCGCGCGTGCGCGGTTCGGTGATAGCAAGTGCGTCCAGGCCCGCGGCTAAATTCTGCGACGTCGCCCCAACCAGCGTCTTTAAGCCATTTAGCCGATCTTCACATCGCCCGAGGCGATTCGCCTCAGCTTCGAGCTTGGCGAGGAGCTGATCCAGCCGTTCGCCGAGCGCGCGTTGCTGGCCGGAATGTTGAAACTCCAGGTCGGCGTGCCATCGTGCCCGAACCCAAGCCAGAGATTGTCGGATTGAAGGGAACATGGCTCTGGTCTCCGGGAATCGAACCAGTGGTCGTCAGCGGGCACGGCTTCGTCGCCCGGAACCCTGATCGGCGTTAGAAAGTCGCCTACTCCAGAGGCAATTTGGGAAAAATTTGCGGGCGCGCTGGTCGAACTGCTGCCATGTGGATGCGATCGTCACTAGGTAGTGTCAAGATTTGCCGCTTGCGCAGACGAAATAAGTTGCACGGAGTTTACTGCGATAGCGATGGAGCGCGCGGTGCCCAAGTTTGTCGTAATCGACCCATCCCTCCGGGATTACCAGGGGCATTACTTCGAGTATGCCGCGCGGGTCTTGCGCGCCGCCGAGGACCGTGGATTCGAGCCGGTGTTGATTGCCAATCGCCAATTGCATGCATCGCCAGCAGACTTTCGCACGCACGCGGCATACCGCTACGGTTTCTTCTATGCTTCCGGGAAGGCCGCTGCGACTGCGACGGGAGCAGGTGAACGGATCTCGATTCTGTCAGCGATCTTTTGGGCTCGGTTTCAGCTCCGCTATTCCCGCTTCGGACTCTGGTGCGCGCTACACAGCCCCTGGTCATGGGGCCTCGAACGGGGCGCCTGGCGAGATCGCGCGGAATCGGGGCACTGGTTCCGCCTGATCGTGCTGTTTGTAGTCTTGGAAGCGCGGGCCCTCGCCGAGTTGGCCGTCTGCTGGCTGCCCTATCGAGAGTCCATCGATCGCCTGGCGGCGGCGCTAGTCTGCTATCTACGGCGTGCGGCAAAGGACGTTGTGCGGCACTTCAAGGCGGCGATGGCAGTGGCCAAGACGCAACTCGGCAAGAGCGGGCCGCTGCGTGAGCATTTGTGGCGGCGGCTCAAGCTGCGTCATTTCGTGCGTGATACTTGCGATTGGCTGGATGCGGAGCCCGTGCTCGACGGCGACATGGTGTTGTTGTCGGTGACGTCCGCCGTGGAGTTGATGGCATTGACGCGCGTCTGGCGGCGCCGACCGGAAAGCTTGCTCGCCACCTGGCATCTTGTGTTTCGACACAACCTGCACGCGCGCGACGCCCAGGACGCTTCCGGCGAAGCACTGCGACCCTTGCGCAACGCGTTTCAATGGGCGCGCGTCTGCGTTCCGCTGGACAAGGTGTTCCTGTACGCCGATACCGAGGAACTTACCTCGCAATACAATTCGCTAAGCAGTTTACCGTTTCGAACGCTGCCCGTCCCGGTTGGCGGCGACTATCTGGCGGCGCGCCACGTCAACGGCACGCAAAAGACGTTGCAAATTACCTATGTCGGCGACGCACGCTTCGAAAAGGGTTATCACCTGCTGCCCCGGCTCGTCGGAGACCTCTGGGAACGCTGGATTGCCCCGCGCGCCGCACGCTTCGTCATTCAATCGAATTTCAGCTCTGGCGACGTAGCGCCCGAAGTGGCTATCGCGCGCGCCCAGTTGGGCGGCTATGCGGCGGACAAGGTGCGACTGTTGACCGAACCGTTGGCGCCTGTTGCGTATCGCGACCTCGTGCGCGACGCGGACGTGTTGCTGCTTCCTTATGACGGCGCCCAATACTTCGCCCGCAGTTCAGGCATCCTCGCCGAGGCGCTCACGGCCGGCGTCCCGGTTGTAGCGCCGGCTGGCACGTGGATGGCGATGCAGTTGACACAGCCGCACTACGCGTATCACCAGTCGCTTCGCGAAACTTCGCAGGTCTTGGAAACGCGGACGCTTGATAATTCCCACTGGAAGCTGACGGGCATTCAGGGATCGCGCCCCGTGATCGACGGCCGGCTGCAACTCGGCGGACGCCGTCAATGCGAGTGCCGATTGAAATCGGCGCGCGGCGCGTCGGAACTGCTAATCACATTTCAACAAGAGACTGCTCAGCGCGGTCAATTCGTCGAGTTGCAAGTCGCACAGTACGCCAGCTCTGGGCGCTTACTGGCGTCGAGTACACACGTTCTCGGCGGTTGCACTTCCAGCGTTTCGTTGTTGGTACATCTAAAGCAACGGGTTCGCTTTGTTCAATTGCTCGCCTGCAACGCCTACACGTCCCTGCCAATGGAACTGGCGGATGTGCGATGCGATTTTCTGCGCGCGGAAATGCGTCGACCGCTCAGCGCCGTGGGCGTCGTGCTGAATTCGCCGCGCGAATTAGCGGCCGCTACTCAAGAGATCCTGCGAAACCACGCGCACTATCGCGCGACGGCCGGCGACTTTGCCCAGGTATGGTCGCGGCGTCACAATCCCGCGGCGCTTGTGGAGATGCTGATCAGCGCGACGCGAACCACGACCACAACGCCGCGTGTCGAACCGCCGCGCCCCCATTTTCTTGCGTCCGCTGCAAGGCCTGAGCCAGGTTGGGCGGTGCTGCCATGACCACGAACGCCGGCCTCACAATCGCCGTGGTCTCGGACGTTAGCTTGGGTTTTGGCAGCCCGCAGGTTCAATCCCTGGCGCGCTCACTCGCTACACACTACAACGCGCCGGTCACGATCTACGAGCCGGAGCAAACGGGCCGGCCGCCACGCCCGATGGCCAGCGGTTCGGTCCAAGTGCGGCGCATTTGCACCGATGTGAGTCCTCATACCAGGCCGGGGCGGATCGAATACGTGTTGAACACGGCGACCGAGTTGAACCGCGAACGTCCGGACATCGTGCTGCTTTGCTGTACGTTCACCTTGCCGGTGCTGGCGAAGTTGAAGTACCGGCCGCGTACGGTGATTTACGCGTTGATCGAGATGATCGCGCCGTATGGACGCTTCGACGTCCTGATGAATCGCGCCCTCGCGCCGCGCATCGACATGGTGATCGTTCCGGAGGAGAACCGCGCTCGGCTGGACATGCAGCGGTGCGGTTTCGCCGCGAAGCCGATGGCGGTGCTCTACAACGTCAGCGACGCGCCCCACGTTGCGCCGACGCCGGTGGCAATGCGGTTGCGAAGATTGTACTACGGCGGCGCCATTTCCACGGGACTGGGCCTGGCGGAATACTTGCTGCATCCCGAGATGCGAAACGTCCCGCTGGACATCTACGGAGATGTCGGCGGGGCCGATCGTGCAGAGCTGTTGCAGCGCCTCCACAATACGACGTGCGAACCCCGGTATCTCGGCTGTTGCGATGCCGAATCGCTTGCTCATTTGCGGCGCCACTACGCCTACGCGGTTGTTATGTACCGCCCGACCACGGATCACACGCACTACGCCGCGCCGAATAAATTCTTCGAGGCCATCGCCGACGGCGTGCCGCCGATCGTGGCGCCGCACCCGCAGTGCCAGATGATCGTGGAGCGCTACCAGTGCGGCATCTTGATGCGCGACTGGTCCTTCGCGGCGTATCGCGACGCGGTGCAGGAAGCGATGCAGCTATTCGGCACACGGCGTTATGCGCGAATGGTGAAAAACTGCGAACGCGCGGTACGCGCGGAGCTCAACTGGCCGGCGCAGTTCGCGAAGCTGGAACGGCTGCTGCCAGCGGCGGCTTAGGCGATCAAACCAATGGTATGCGGAGTGTTGAAAGTATGATTTGCCGCGTTTGTGACGGAACGGAACTCGACTTGGCGCTCGACCTGGGCCTGCACCCTTGGTGCAATCATTTCCTGCGCCCCGAGGAAGCCGGCACGGAGCCGCGTTATCCGTTGCGGCTGGTGCATTGCCGTGGCTGCGGATTGGCGCAGCTCGACTACACGGTCAACAAAGAGACGATGTTCGGCGATCACACGTACCTGTCGGGCGTGACCGCTTCACTTTCACGCCATTTTTCGCAGGTCGCCAAGGAAGTCGACGCGCGGTTCGGCGATCGCTGGCAGGAAAAGTCCGTGCTCGATATCGGTTCCAACGACGGCACGCAGCTCACGCATTTTCAGTCGCTCGGCTGGGACGTGTTGGGCGTGGAATCGTCGAAAACCACGGCCGGCATCGCGCAACAGCGGGGCGTCCCCACCGTGCAGGAATTCTTCAACGCCGAATTGGCGCAAAGCCTGCAGCGCAAGTTCAACGTCGTGAACGCCGCCGGCGTGTTCTTTCATCTCGAGGAACTGCACAGCGTGACCGAGGGCATTCGCTTGTCGCTCGCGGAGGACGGCGTGTTCGTCGTGCAATTCCTGTATATGCAGAACATCGTGGAAAACCTGGCTTTCGATCAGATCTACCACGAGCATCTGCTGTACTACAACCTGGCGACGATCGAGCGACTGCTCGCGCGGCACGGGTTGGCGATGTTCGACGCGTACCTGTCGCCGATTCACGGCGGCTCGATGATCGGCTTCGTCACGCACCGCGGCCGGCAACTGCCCAGCGCACGGCTGCAAAGCCTGAGGGCTGTGGAATATGCCCGGAACAGCAACGCGCTGAGCACTTATCTGGATTTTGCGCGGCGCGTGGAGCGGATGCGCGAGCGCAACGTCGCGTATCTCGATCGCCAGAAGCAGGCCGGCAAGACGATCTACGGCATGGGCGCGCCAGTGAAGGGCAACACGATGTTGAACTACTTCGGCGTGGGCGTCGAGCGGATCGATTGCCTCGTCGAAAAAAACCGGCTGCGACGCGGCCTGCTGTCGCCGGGGATGCACATCCCCGTCGTGATGGAAGACGAGCTCGCGAGGCAACCGGACGTGTACTACGTACTTGCCTGGAACTTCAAGGACGAGATTCTGGCCAACCACCGCGAGTTGTGGCAAAACGGCGTGGAATTCTACTTCCCCGTCGATCCTCAAGTGGAACAACTCGCCGCTTAATGGATTCAACCGCCGTTTCGGAATCAATCAGCAGGTCTTCACGGATGAACATACTGGTCACGGGCGCCACGGGATTCTTGGGACAATCGCTTTGCAGCGCGCTGCGAACGCGCGGTGACGCCGTGCTCGCGCTCGGTTCGCGCGACGCCGACCTGACGCACTCCGCTGCGCTGGAACCCTGGAGCTGCCGCCGTTTTGATCAGATTTGGCATCTCGCGGCCTGGACGCAGGCCGGCGATTTCTGCCTGTACCACCCTGGCGAGCAGTGGCTCAAGAACCAGCAGATCAATACGACGGTATTGACTTACTGGCAACGCCATCAAGCAAGCGCAAAGTTAATCGCGATGGGCACGAGCTGCGCTTACGCGCCGGATCGTCCGCTGCGCGAAGAAGAATATCTCGCCGGAGAGCCAATCGACAGCCTCTATACGTATGCGATGACCAAGCGCATGTTGTACGTGGGCATGACGTCGCTGGCGCGGCAGTTCGATCTGCGCTACGTCTGCTTGACGCCGTCGACGCTGTACGGCCCCGGTTACCACACCGATGGCCGGCAGATGCATTTCATCTTCGATCTGATCCGAAAGATTCTGCGCGGCAAGTTGTACGACGAGCCGGTCGTACTGTGGGGCGACGGCGAACAGCAACGCGAACTGGTCTACATCGACGACTTTATTTGCGACGCGCTCTGGCTTGGCGATCATCGCGAGCACGACCTCGTGAACATCGGCGCCGGGGAGCAATACTCGATTCGCGCCTTTGCGGAGTGCATCTGCGCTGCGGTCGGCTACGACGCCGAGCGGATTCAGTACGACGCGACGCGTTACACGGGCGCTAAGTCGAAATGCCTGGACGTCACCAAACTGCGCGGGCTGCTGCCGGAATGGCGGCGGGTTCCGCTGCAATCGGGCATTCAACGCACCGTGGATTGGTTTCTCGGGGAACGCGAACGGCTGCTCCAACCAACGCGCGCGGCATGATGAAAGGAATCAGACGTTGAAACGGCGACGCATAGATGCGGCTTGTGCGACGGGGACACTCGCTCCGGAGCACGCCTGCGCCATCATCTTGGCGGGCGGACGCGGTACGCGCATCAGCCACTTGCATCCCGACGTCCCCAAGCCATTCATCAATGCGGCCGGGTTGCCGTTCATCGCCTGGGTACTGCGACATCTGCGCGCACAAGGCCTGCGCCGGGCCGTAGTTTCGCTCGGGCACCTGGCCGCCGTCGGTCGCGAGCAACTGGCGAAGTGCGGCGTGCAGGGCCTGCGCATCGACACCGTGACCGAGCGCTCGCCGCTCGGTACGGCCGGCGCGCTCCGCTATGCAGCGGAACTTGTACCGGACGCCGATCCGCTGATTCTACTGAACGGCGACTCACTGGTGACGGCCTCCTTCGACGCTGCGTGGCGAGCTCTGAAAGATCCTGCCTGCGACGGCGTGCTGTTGGGCGTGGACGAATCGGATGCGAGTCGGTTTGGACGCCTGGAAGTCGACGCGCACGATCGATTGATCGGCTTTCGCGAAAAACAGCCGGGCGCCGGACTAGTGAACGCCGGCGTGTACTTTCTGCGGAGGCGCTTGCTTGCGTTCGCTCCGCCACGCAACCCGCTCAGCATGGAAACCGAATTCATGCCGGCAATTCTCGCAGCCGGCGCGCGGCTTGAAGTGTGCCGCTGCCGGGCGGAATTCATCGACATCGGTACGCCAGACACCGTGCGCGAAGCCAGCGCCTTTATCACCCGGCATTACTTGCAAGGGGCGACCACGTGATTATCAGCAAGACGCCGTTCCGCATCAGCTTTTTCGGCGGCGGAACCGATTACCCCGAGCATTTCAACGAGCATGGCGGCGCCGTGCTGGGAACCGCGATCGATAAATGCACCTATTTGGCCTGCACCCGGTTTTATTCAAAGCTGTTCGACTACTCGATTCGACTCGCGTATCGCCAGGTGGAATGCGTCAATGATCTTTGTGCCATTCAGCATGCGCCGTTGCGCGAGTGCCTGCGTTGGGTCGGAGTCTCGGAGAACATTGAAATCGACTGCATGGCGGAATTGCCGTCGTCAGTCGGCCTGGGCACGTCGAGCAGTTTTGTCGTCGGCGTGCTGAATGCGCTTTATAGCTTCCAAGGCCGCGTGGTGCATCCGTTGGATCTCGCGCATCAAGCGATCGAAATCGAACGTGAAGTCCTGCACGAAGCGGTCGGTTGCCAGGACCAAGCCTTTGCGGCGCTGGGCGGATTCCAGTTGCTGGAATTTCGCCGCGGCCCGGAGATTCTGGCGCACCGCGTACCGTTGTCCGCAGCACGGCAGTTCGAGTTCGAGCAACACCTGCTGATGGTTTTTACCGGAATTCGGCGGCGGGCCAGTCACCTGGCGGAACGCCAGGTACAACGCGTCGCGCAAAACGTCGAACGTCTAAACGCGATGCGGCGAATGGTGGACGAAGGGTACGCAATTCTAACCGGCAGCGGCGATCTCACCACTTTCGGACAATTGCTGCATCGCTCCTGGGAAGCGAAGGCCGGTCTCGACGCCGCGATCTCGAACGGCGTCATCAATGAGATTTACCGCGCCGGATGCGAGGCGGGCGCCAGCGGCGGCAAGCTCTTGGGCGCTGGCGGAGGAGGGTTCATGCTGTTCTTCGTCGCGCCGGAACGCCGCGATTCGGTCAGAGCGGCGCTTGCCCACTTGGAAGAGGTGCCCGTGGAAATCAGCGCGCCGGGCACCAAAATCCTGCACAACGAACATGCCCTGCGCGTGTCGCCAATGTCCGTCCCCGCCGCCGAAGATCAAGCGGCGTAAGAAAAGTTGGCGCGATATTTGCAAAGCGTGGCAGGGATTCCTGGGAGTTAGAACATGCGCACTGTCATCCTGCTGACCCTGGCCAACGTATTTATGACGTTTGCCTGGTACGGTCATCTGAAATTCAAGTCCACGCCGCTTTGGATCGCGATCCTGGCGAGCTGGGGCATCGCGTTTTTCGAGTACTGCCTGCAAGTGCCGGCGAACCGCTGGGGGCACGGCACGTTCACGGCCGCACAATTGAAGATCATGCAGGAAGTGATCACGCTCGTGGTCTTCGCTGGTTTCTCGGTAATTTTTCTGAAGGAACCGCTGCGTTGGAATTACCTGGCGGCGTTCGGCTGCCTGCTGGCTGCCGTGGTCTTCATCTTCGGCGTCAAGGACGATCGAAAGAGCGCCGCGAGCGATGCCTTCAAAGGCCCGCCTGCCGTCGCGCCGGCGCAACAACACGCCGCGTCAGCGTCGACGCTGCGCTAATACGCTTCAAGCGAAACTAACGCACTCGGTTGTGCGATGCTCGCTTGGCTCGGCTGTCCGTGTGCCATGCGGCGCCAAGCATAGCTGGCTCGAGCGAGAGCGCCTGAAACACCGCGTCCACCGCCCGATCGCCGGCGCGAGATTCCATTGCGTCGCTCGCCGACGACATGGCGGAACTGGCAGGCGCTGGCGGCGCTTCCCGCGCCAGTCCGAATGTATTGCGGACGATACTCAAGTCCGCCAGGTTCACCTGGCCATCGTCGTTCACGTCCGCCGGGTTGTCCGGGCCCTCGAAGCCAAACGCCGCGCGGACCATCTGCAAATCCGCCACGCCGACCTGGTCGTCGCCATTGGCGTCACCGGGTAGCACGCCGGTAATGATCTGCACATTGAACACGTGTACGTCGCGTTGCGAATCATTGGTCGCATTCGCATTCGATTGAGCGCGCAGCGTAAGCTGCGTTGTGCCGGTGAACCCGGGCTTGCGCTGAATCGTCAGGTTCGTTTCTGCGACCTGCCCGACCGGCGTTATTGGCGCCTCGACCTTGGTCGTCGTCAGGTTCGTGTTCGCCACAGTGAGGAACCGGATCGGATTGTTCTCCACGTCCGTGGCGAACAGCGGCAGTGCCAAGGGCTGATCGTCCACCAAGTAAACGGTGGCCGGCAGTGGCGCGAGAAACGGCGCCGCATTGTTAGTGCCGCCGGTCAAATCCGGCTGAAATTGGACGACGAAACTGCGCTGCGTGACGGAGCGCCCGTCGCTCACGGAAACCGTGATCGTAGAACTTCCCGAAACTCCTTCTTGCGCTTTCAGCAGCAGCGATCGATTGGCGCTGTCCTGGAAGACGGTCGTGGCTTCGATCCGCACGGGAGCCAGCGGCTTGTCGTTGCCATCTGTGGAAACATTGCTGATGGCTTCGCGAACGGCATCGCCTTCGATCAACTTGCCGAAGATCGAGTGATTGAAGTCCAGATGTCGCGTCGCCACTTCAGTGACGAAGAACTGCGAATCGTTGGTGTCATCCAGGCTTTTCGCCATCGACAGCAGTCCGGGGCTGGTGTGTTGGAGATCCGCGACGAATTCATCATCGAAATCTCCCAGATCCGAGCCGCCGCTGCCGGTCCCCGTGGGATCTCCGCCTTGGATTACAAATTGATTGATCACGCGATGAAACGTGATGTCGTTGTGAAAGCCGGACTGTGCGAGCGTGGCGATCCGACCCGCAGTGCGAGGCGTCTGCTTATCGAAGAGTTGAAACACCATATCGCCGAACCCTTGCACGCTCATGCGCAGATTGCGGCCTTCCAGGAACGAAGCCTGCAACTGGGGGTTGCTGCTCTGCACGTCAAAGTACAGCGCGTCGAAATCCGCGTCGAAGGCGTCGAGCCCCACAAGCAGCGGCGCGCCGCCCAAGACCGTGACATTGGGCAGTTCGACCAGTTGCGGCGAAGTGTTGGCGATTGCGTCGTAGACGATCGTCAATTCCTCGTTGAAGCCTAGACGGTGATTGTCGAATTGCGTGCTTGGCACGCCGTTGACGAACAATCGCAGCGTGTGTCCGGCGTCGACGGCGTGGCCAAAAATACGCGTGGAGTCAAAAAAGGCGTCGGCCCGATTGCCGGCAATGCCACCTTTCGTCCGCCAGGTCTCGAAGAAATCGCCCAGCGTCGGCAATTCCGTCGGAACCGTTGGCGTCTCGCCCGGCGCCACGCGGATCACGCCATTGCTGAACTTGGTATGCACGAGTTCCACGTGGTCTTGAAACACGCCGATTTCGGCCGGAACCGCTTCCTCCTGGCCGTTGATGAAAATGGAAAGGTGCTGGCGCGTGGCGTCTCCCAGGCCGGGCAATTGGCCGGCGAACAGCCAGCGGGCCTCCAAGGATTCCAGGCAACTGAGCGGCGATTTTCGGGTTTTCGACTGCTTGGGCATATTGATCGATGGATGCGCGTCTGGATTGGCTGAGGAGTATTCCCGAAGTGCGAATTTCTATTGTTTTCCCGAACAGGGATCGACGCAAGGAAAAGGTGCGGCACGGCGGCCGAAATCGCCGGGATCGCGGAAGTTTCGCTCCGAAAGGGACTTAACGCCGCTCGGACCACGGGTGAAACGGCGGGGGAAGTAGTCTATCATCTACGCCTGATCCGCGTTCCGACCCCCGCGTTCCGATTCCTCCCCATGGTTTGGCAGTCGCTACTGCAGAACTGGTTGCGTTCGCGCGTCCAACAAGCGGCGACCCGCGCCGCTTTCGACGCCGTGGGACGGGGTGAAAGTTCCCCCAAGGGGCCGCCGGCTGAAGTCGATATCGCGTTGGTCGCGGCGCTCGGTATGGAACTGGGCGGGCTGGTGGACCGGATCCCGGGCCTGGTGACGATCCAAGCGGCCGCCTTCAAGGCGTATCACGCGGAATGGCATGGCCGCGGCGTGCTGCTTGTGGAGTCCGGCGTCGGTCAGAGACGAGCGGCGGAGGCGGCTTCCGCGGTAATCGAAGGGCACCGTCCCCGCTGGTTGATCTCGATTGGCTTCGCCGGCGGATTGTCCGACGATGTCAAGCGCCACGATCTGGTCGTGGGGAACTCCGTCGCCAGTTTGAGTGGCGAGCGCCTGGCGATCGACATGAAGCTCGATCCGACGGGGCAGCCGGGTTTGCATGTCGGACGCCTGCTGACCGTGGACCGGATCGTCCGCACGCCGGATGAGAAGCGTGCCTTGGCGGCACAACACGAGGCGCTCGCGGTGGACATGGAGAGCTTTGCCGTCGCCCAAGTCTGCCAGCGCGAGCGCACGCGCTTTATGGCGGTGCGCGTGATCAGCGACGCCGCACAAGATGAACTGCCGCGCGATGTCGAACGCTTGATCGAGCGCCCCACGATGGCCGGCAAACTCGGCGCGGCGGCTGGCGCGATCGTACGCCGTCCCAACAGCGTGAAAGACTTCTGGAACCTCAAAGAACAAGCCCTCGTGGCGACCGATCGTCTCGCCACGTTTCTGCTTAGCCTGATGGAACAACTCCCGCCTCCTCCCCCACCGACCACGCCATGATTGCATTTCGCCTCGCCACGTTCTTGCTGGTCATCTCTGGCACTGCCTTCGCACCTGCCTCGGCCGCCGAAACGGAATGGCATCCACTGTTCAACGGCCAGGACCTTGCCGGTTGGGTCGCCGAACACGGCGCGTCGTTCGCAGTACAAGCCGATGGCGCCATCTACTGCACGGGAGCAGGAAACTATCCGGCCTGGCTGCGGAGCGAGCGGGAGTACGAGAACTTCGAGCTGGAGTTCGAATACAAACTGGAAAACTACGGCGAGGGTGGCGTGTTCCTGCATGCGCCGCTTCACGGCAGGACCAGTAACGTCGGGTTCGAGATCCAACTCTCCGACGACTCGCGGCACCCGGGCACTTGCACGGCCTCCAGCGGCGCGGTGTTCGGCGTCCTGCCGCCGCGCGAGCATGCCGCCGACGTGGATGCGTGGAATCTCGTGCAGGTGCGTTTCGAGTGGCCGCGACTACAAGTGACGATCAACGGCAGCGTCGTGCAGGACATCAACATCGACGAGCACGAAGAACTGCGCTATCGCAAGCGTTCCGGTTACCTCGGCTTACAAGACCGGGGCAAGCCGACCTGGTATCGCAACGCGCGGATTCGCGAATTGCCCAGCCGGGAGCGCTGGACCGATTTATTCAATGGTCGGGATTTCCAGGGCTGGGACCAGTCCGAGGCCGGCGAGGTGAAATGGAGCGTCGAAGACGGCGCGATCGTCGCGCGCGACGGCAACGGGTACATGATCACCGCAGACACGTGGCGCGATATCGCCTTTGAGACCTACGTGCAGGCCAGCCCTCTGTCCAATGGTGGCGTGTTTTTTCGCTGGAAGTCGCTGACGCCGAAGGACCGCGGGTACGAGATCCAGATCGAGGACATTCCCGACAGCAACAACCCCACCGGCAGCATCTACGACGTCGCCCGGGCGCAGGAGCCGCCGGTCACGCCAGGCGAATGGTACCTCCTGCAACTCTTCGTGAAAGACTCGAAAGCCCTGGTCCGCGTGAACGGCCGCACGGTGGCCAAGACCGATCGCCTCTCGATCATCCGTGACGGACATATCGTACTCCAGATGCATCAAGAAGATTCCGTGATTCGCTTCAAGCAGTTGCGGATCAAGAAACTGGACGAGCAACCGTAGTTCCGTCTGTCGCCGAGGTCTGTGACTGCGTTGTTCCACGCAGCGTTCTCAGGAGTTCGGAGCGGCCCGCGAAACACACGAAAAACGCGAAAGTGGGAGTTGAAGATTCGTTCTGATCGAGGCGGCAGAAGCACTGATCCCTCTGCCTTCTATTTTTGCGTGTTTCGTGTGTTTCGCGGGCCGCTCCGAGAATTGTCGCGTGAGTGGAGAGATGTCCGCTGCCACCGACGGACATTGACTTCACGGTCGCCTACCGGCTTGCCACTTCCGCTTCGCGGGCGTCCTCGACGAGGCAGAGTCCGCTGCTGATTTGGTTGGCTCGATTGCGTAGATCTTCGGTGGGGAGTTGCCCGCCGACGTGGTAGGCGGCGGCGCTGGCGAAGCGGCCGAGGCGGCCGAGGACGTTATGCGGTGCGGCCGCAACGACCGCTTCCGGCGTGTCCGAGGCGATCAACGTCGCCAATTCTTTCTCCTGCTCGGGCGTCATCGCTTCCAACCGGCCGACCATCACGCGGAGCGTGCTCTGCGGTTGCGGGTCGATCTTCAGCGGAATCAACGCCTCGGTCCAAGGCTGCGGCAACATGTACAACACGCGCGTGCCGGACTCCGTGAACCAACTGCTGCGCCAGGTGTTGACCATCGAGCGGGCTTCCTTCTCGAACAAGCCGGCTTCGACGAGCGACTCGGCCATGGCGTCGGCCACGGCGTCGATCGACGATGGTTCGCTCGCAAGCTCCATAGCCAACGTCGCTTTCGCCTTGGCGGCCGCATAGTAGCTGTAGCGGACCTTGTGCCCTTCGATTTCCACCAGGAACACGTGCGGCAAGTCTTGGTCGCCATCGTTTTGCAGCGCGAACTTACCACCGCCCTGGGCCGTCAACTTGGCCGGCTGATCGAAGTTACCCAGACCGCGGTAGAACAGAAACTTCTCGTAGTGCGTGCCGTGCCCTTCGGGGTTCGCGAACTCGACGATGGCCGAATCCGTGGCGCGGGCGTGGCCGTAGTGATCATCGCCGGAGACGAGCGGAATCGCGCTTCGTCCCGCGCGGGCGGCCTCGGCGCCGATGGTGCGATCGAACTCCGCCTCGGGAATCAAGCGGACTTGGCCCCAATCGAGCCGGGCGTTGTTCATTCCCGACTCCCACTGCCACATTTCGGCCGGCGGCAGCAGCTTGCGCACCGGCGGATAGAATTCGGTCAGGAAGCCCTGCGGGAAGTCAACGCTCACGCTCACATCGCGCGGTCGATCGGTATAGAAATACGTGACCGGCGTTTCCATCCGTTGTCTGGCCCAGACGGTCGGCTTGGAAAACGACACGTCGGGCGTGCCATGTTGCCGCTGGCGATCAAAGACGAATGTCGGCAGCCGGTTGGCCACGAGCGGACGGAAGGACACCAATTCTCCCTTGGCATCGGAAAAGCTGGTGAACGTGCCCCATTCATGTACGACCAGCGGCGACTCCGGGGCCGGAGAAAAGTTCAGCCACCCGGCCACGGCCAGAATCGCGGCGGTAAGGAGGTATCGCATACCATTGCTCCCATGATTTCGGAAAATTGGATTCGGCTGCCGGCTTAACCTCCTAGACGAGCAACCCATGAACGCGAATATGCGAAACTTCGGCGAAAAATCGCGTAGTGTCGCTCCTGCGGAGATCGTCTAAGGTAGGGCAATCCCTGGGGCTTGGGTCCGACTTTCACTATTCGACAGACCGCAAATGACCGATGGCGAATTGGTCCGCCAGGCGCTCGACGGCGGCGCCACGGCGTTCGAAGAGCTCGTGCGCCGCTGGGCGGGGCGCGTGCTGGCGGTCTGCCATGCGCATGTGCGGTCGTCCCATCTAGCGGAGGACCTGGCTCAAGAGTCGCTCATGCGGGCCTACCGTGCGCTCGGCACGCTGGCGGAGCCGGAGAAATTCGGCAGTTGGCTGCGCGGGATCGCGGTCCGGGCCTGCCTGGACTGGATCAAATCGCGCCCGGCGTCGGTCGTCCCGTTCGCGGCCTTGGGCGAGGCGATGCGGGCCGAAGACCTGGCGGACGAGCAACTCGGGCCAGATGCGGGACTGGAACATGAGGACGAGGTACAACGCTTGCTCGCGGCCGTGGAAGCGCTGCCGGTGGAATTGGGCGAGGTCGTGATGCTGTACTACTACAATGACCTGACGTATCACGACCTCGCGCAATTGCTCGGCATCGCGCCGGCCACGGTCAACGCGCGCCTGACGCGCGCGCGAGCGCTGCTACGGTCAAGACTGAGCAAACGGAGCAATTGACGCAGAGAAGTCGACCATCGTCTCCTTTCGCTCCGCGAAAGGTCCGGCCTTTCGCGGAGCGAAAGGAGACGATGAACGGCGGCGAGGAAGAGCATTTGGAGTAGCTGATGATATGAACTGCGAAGCAGCCGAAAACCTGATCGCGGCATTGCTGGCTGGCGAATTGCCGGACGCAGATTGCGCTGCGCTCGACGCGCATCTCGCCACCTGTGAAGCCTGCCGGGAGTTGCAGGCGGAATGGTCGCGCGACGATGAACAATTGCGCGCCGGTTTCACGGCCTGGCGCGCCGCGAGTGAGACCGTGGCGGCGCGAACGATTCGTCAATTGCATCGCGAGCAACTGCGCACTTCGCCGGCGGCGACGAATTCGCGCGTCTGGCCTGCATTCCTGGGCGGCTTGGCGGCAGGGTTTTTGTTGGCGCTGCTGGTGTGGCGGCCTTGGGCAGAAACGCCGGCCGTGCAGCAGACCGTCAACCTGGGACCAGTGCCGGCGCCGGACGCGCCGAGCAATGCGCCGCCGCCGACCGTCGCCGCGAAAACGGTGCTTGCCTCTGTGGTTGGCAACGTCGAGGTCTTGGCGGATCAACAAGGCGCCTGGACGGCCGCCGTGGCTGGCCAGGAAGTGCCGCTCGGCGCTTCAATTCGCACCGCCAGCGACGGGCTGTGCGAGTTCACCTGTCCCGATGGCAATACCGCGCGCATGAACGTGGATACGCAGGTCGATGTCCGCCAGGGGAGCGAACTAGAACTTGTGCGCGGGCAAGTCTGGGCGGGGACGCAACCAGGCGATGAAATCTGCGTGAAAACGACCGACGGAGCGGTGCTGGCCCAAGGCGGCGCGGTCGACGTGCGTCGCGCCGATTCAGAAATGTTCGTCACCGCGGCCTCCGGCGACGCCATAGTGCAACTGTTGAATCGTACCGAGCCGCTGCGCGCCGGCGAGGAACTGGTGATCGCGAATTCGCAAGTCTCGCGGCGCGATCGAGCTTATAGTCTGGCGCTCATCACCGCGTGGATGAATCCGCTCTTGGCGCTCAAATCGCCCGACGACCCGGAGTTGAGCGCGCAGGTCGATGCGCTCTTGTCACATCTCGGCGAGACCAAGATGAACTTGCTCTCGGACGCCGAGCTGCGTTCGCTGGGGCCGAGTTGCACGGTGCCGCTCTCGCGGTATGTGCGTTCCGAAGATTCACAGCAACAGCAGGAGCGCCGACGGCACGCCGCGCGATTGTTGGCCGACTTAGCGCCCGTGTCGTTGATCGGCGACATGATCGAACTGCTCGCCGACGACGATCCAGAAATCCGCGTGCAAGCCGCCACGGCGTTGCGCCGGCTCACCGGTCTTGAAATGGATTGCCCGATCGAGCATTGGCGCGAATCGGCCGATGACCTCCAGCGCCAAGCGCTCCAAGGCTGGCAAGCCTGGTGGCTGCAAAACAGTTTTCGCTGCCAGCCGTCGCCGGCTGCTCCGGAACCGGCCGTGTATAAGGTGAGGACCTGAGTTACCGCTGGTCCATGGCCAGCGCCTCACCTTCGGTCGGCGGGAGTGGAATTGCGTCGTTCGGAGCAGCGCCGCGCACTAAGTCGGCATTCTCCTGCCGGCAGCCGTGGGTGCATTCATCGCACATCTCTTCAACGACCCATTTGTAGGCCGGCACTTTTTCTTCGACGACCTTTTTCATCAGCTTGTTCTTCGTGTGAACCCGCGCGCAACCCGGAATCCAATCGCGCCAGACGAATTTTTTTGGCGTGGCGTGCGGCTTGTAGCAATCGCACGAGACATCGTCACACTCCGCGCAGACCATTTTGCAATGCTTGCAGCCGGGGCGGCTGGGGAGCGGCAGACAAAAGTCTTCGCACTGGCTGCCCCAACAGGTGATCTCCACTTTCTTTTCTTCTTTGACAAGCCGGCACACTTTGCGGCAATGGGCCGAACAGCCGCAGTGGGTGCAGCAGCCGTCGCCGGCCTTTGACAAACTTGCGAGCCAGGTCGTGCAAATCGCCGCGCACAGCAGGCTGGAAATGAGATGTCCACGCATTCCTTGTTCCCTTGTATTGACTCCCCGCGAGGGGACGTGAGTTGAAGGAGTTCGGCGACGACTACCAGTTGAAGTCGAAGCGCATGCCGAGGATGTCCGATTCCGTCTCGCCGTACGTGGTTTCCGCGGTGGTGATGGGATGAATCCAATCGAACATCACGCGAATCCGCTCCGTCCAGTACCAGTTGACGCCTGCCGTGACGTCGTTGTATCGGCCGCGATCGACCTCGTCCAAATCGAGATACGAGATGCGCGTCTTGGCTTCCCACGCGCCCCAGCCTTTGCCGCCGGGCACCAGGAAGAAATTCGTGAACGGCACATTGCGCCCGAACTGCGCTCCATGCTGGCCGAACCGTTCGTAAATCCGGTTCTCGCCAGTCAGGAAGTAGCTGAAGTGAACGTACGCGCCGTTAAAGGTCTTCTGATCGCCGTTGCTCAGGTTCACCGAGGAAACGTAGGCCTCGCTTTGCGCCGTGAAGGGACCATAAACGCCGGCCAGTTCCAGGTTTCCCGTCGTGTACGTGCTGCCGAGGAGCGCGCCGCTGTCAATCAGCCGCGGGCCCTCGTGAATCTGCGGGCGCGTGCGGAAGCGAATGCTGTTGTCCTGGTCGTCGGTGTAGAGGACGCCAGCGCCGGTGTGAATCAGGTAGCGTCCTTTGGACGGTTCATCGTAGTACGGCAACCAGACGACGCGGCTGCTCAGGCGGAGGCCCTGGTTGTCGTCGATGCGTTCCTTGATGGTATCGCTGATGCTGTCGATGAATGCGCCGCAGGACCAACTGAGGTTTTGATCTTCCGTGCAATTGTAAAACGCCACGCCGACTTCCCGGTCCGCCGTGAACACGCCCTGCGTGGGAATGGATCGCTCCAAGAAGATGTTGTTCGTATCGTTGGTGACTTGCTCCAGACCGAACGGTACGAAGAAGTTGCCGATGCGAGCGCGGCCGATGAAGGGGATCTCGTTCATCGAGAGATAGGCGTCTTTCACGTCGGGCGAGGTCGCTGCGCCGCCGCTTTCGCCGACAGTTTCCGGCTCCAACGTCATTTGCAACCGGAAATCAAATACACCATACCCAGTTCCGTCGGCGACCAAACGCAGCCGCCGGAATTCGAAATAATTCTGCGCCGGAATAGTCGGCGAGTGATCGGCCCACATGACGTAGTCGGTCTGGACATGGCCGCCAAGCTTGATGGTCCATTTCTCCGACGAGAGGTCGATCCAACCGTCGTCCCCCTTTTTCGGTTCCGCGGCCTTGGCGACGGCGGAGTCCTTCGCCGTTCCGCCGGTTTGCAACGAAATCGGCTCGACCGTCGGCGGCAGCCGCTCGATCGTGGCTTGTTGCGAATCAACCTGCTGGCGCAACCGCTGCAACTCGGCTTGTTGTTGGGCCAACTGACGCTGCAGCGCATCGAGCCGCGCTGCATCCGCCGTTTGAGCTGAGGCGGACGGCACTGTCGCCGGGACGAGCGCGCAGGCGCAAACGATAACAGCCACGAAGCGCATTGCGGATAGGCTCCCAGCCGACGCTGTTCTGGGGACAGTTGTCGGCCAATGTATTTCGCTTGTCGCTTCCCTGCGACAAGAACTCGACTCAGCATTGTCCGAACGACTGTCGTGGCTTCGACTCATCGCGCGGCGAACTAGCTACGCGGCCTACCGTTGTCGGATGGGGCGCCGCCGTTATCCCTGGCGGCACCGGTAGAATCGGCGAATCGGCGCGTCCGGAGTGATCGTTACGCTCGTCGACACGACAGGCCGTAGAATCGGCAAAGTCAGCGACCGGATGGCGGCAACGCGGGGTGGTCACACCTCCATTTTCCGTCCCAGACGCCGCCATCACATTTAGCGGCCTTCCAACTGCCTGGCACGGGTTGCCCGGCAAAAGCCCGCGGGAACATCACCGTTTTCGCTACATTTCACGGAAACATCCGCGGCACGCCATTCGCTTTGTTGCCTGCGGCATGGCAAGGGCGGAGCTGCTTGTTTCGAGTGGCCGCGTAAGGGTGAACGTATCCACGCCTGTCGAGAGTGGCGCGATTGGGCGGACGCTTCCATTTTTTTGTGACGAACCAAAACATGAGCAACTACCGCGAATTGACTCGAAGCTGCTGGGGACTTGCTGATGATCTGGCGATCCAGCTTGGGGAAGCCCGCGAGCACCCGGCCCACAGTCGCGACGACGAGAGCAAGTTGCGTTCCATCGAAGGCTTGCTGCGGCAATGCAAAGGCCTGGTTGAGCAAGTCGTTGGAGGCGCCAGCTGAATGACGTTGACGTGGAACTAGTAGGTCGATGAAGAAGGCGCCCCGGCGCAGATCTTGGGGGACCGCTCCGTCGGCGACAATCAGTCGTTCCTGATCCGCCGCGCGAGTGATCATCTCCGGCGACGTTTCCGATCGACTCTAAGTTTATTTGCAGCCGGACTTCGCGTCCTCCGTGCCGGGCAGCACGGACGCCACCTACTTCACGCAAATGCGTGACACCGACGCGATGTTCGCCTTCCGCCAGCGAATGGCCACGGAGGACGCGAAAGCAATCCCACGACGACGCCCTTCGATCGCCGAATTCCCCAGCGCCGATTGCCGCAATCGCGGGTTTTATCAATTTCGCGTCCGCCGCCTGACCAAAGTCCGTGCCGTAGCCTTGTGGCACGCGATCTCGTTCAACTTCCTGAGAATGCTTGACCTCGGCGTCCTCCCCAGCACCGCCTGAACCAACCGCACCAGCCCCCAAGGCCGCCACGCCCTCAACCACCGGTCCCCGCAAAAAACCCGCCACATCACAAGTCACCGACCCGCAAGTGAAGTAAACTCACAGCCACTACGGGCTAGTGTCGACCCAAAACATTCTCTCTCCGTCAACGAGGAGCCCCGTCATGGGCATGCTGCAAGAGTTCAAAGAATTCGCGATGCGCGGCAACGTCGTCGATATGGCCGTGGGGATTGTGATCGGCGGGGCATTTGGCGGGATCGTGAATTCGCTGGTCAAAGACGTCGTGATGCCGCCCATCGGCTGGGCCAGCAGCAAGGCCGACTTTTCAAAGCTGGCGATCGAACTTCCCGTCAACGGCCCGGACAATAACGCGGTCACGATCAACTACGGCATGTTCCTGAACGCGGTGATCAACTTTTTGATCGTGGCCATGGCGGTGTTCTTGCTGGTCAAGCTGGTGAACACGATGCGCCGCAAACAGGAATCCAGCGTTCCGCCGGCGCCCACGGCCCAAGAGAAACTTTTGTCCGAGATTCGGGACCTGCTCAAGGAGCGGCCGGCCGCCGGCGCCGGGAGGTGAATTTCCCGTCCGCGGCTGCTATTCTGGCGACATTGCCAGGCGGCACTTCTCCGGCAATTTCAACACCATGACGAGGATTCTCTGATGTCTTTGCGCCTAGGCTCTCGATTGCTCGCCGGGTTGCTGATCGCGGCGTGCGTGTCTCCGGCGGTAGCCGCCCGCGAACGCTGGACCGACGCGGAAGCCAAGGCCTGGCAGCAGCGCGAGCCGTGGCTGGTCGGATCGAACTATGCGCCGGCCTACGCGATCAATCAGTTGGAAATGTGGCAGGCGGACTCGTTCGATATCGAGGCGATCGACCGCGAAATGGCGCTTGCCGAGAGCCTCGGCTTCAACAGCATGCGCGTGTTCTTGCACCATTTGCTGTGGGAGCAGGACCGCGAAGGCTTCTTGAAGCGGATGGATCAATATCTCGCCGCGGCCGACAAGCACGGCGTTGGAACGATGTTCGTGCTATTCGACAGCGTCTGGGATCCGAATCCGCAACTCGGCCCGCAGCGCCCGCCGAAGCAGGGTTTGCATAACTCCGGCTGGGTGCAGAGTCCGGGCGCCAAGGATTTGATGGATCGCAGCCGGCATGCGCTGCTGGAGGATTACGTCCGCGGCGTGGTGCGACATTTTAAGGACGACCGCCGCGTGCAGGTCTGGGACCTCTGGAACGAACCAGACAATCTCAATGGCAACAGCTACGGCGAAGGGAATCTCAAACAGGAACCGGCCGGCAAGCAGGAGATGGTCGCGGAACTGATCGCACAATCGTTCACCTGGGCCCGTGAGGAAAACCCCACGCAACCGCTGACTTCAGGCGTGTGGGTGCACAACCGCATTGGCGATCCGGCCAAGTTGATTCCCGTCGAAAAAATCCAGCTCGCCGAGTCCGACATTGTCAGCTATCACAGCTACGGCAAGCCGGACGAGATGGCCGATTGGGTCAAGCACTTGCGCGGCTACGGACGGCCGTTGGTCTGCACGGAATACATGGCCCGGCCGGTCGGCAGCACGTTTGATCCGGTGCTCGGCTACCTCAAGAAAGAGGGGATCGGCGCCTACAATTGGGGCTTCGTCGCCGGCAAATCCAACACGATCTACCCGTGGGATTCCTGGCAAAAGCCCTATGCGACCGAACCGCCGGTCTGGTTCCACGATATTTTCCGCGCAGACGGACAGCCGTATCGCGCCGAAGAAGTGGAATACATCCGCCAGATTACCGGCCGCGCAAAATAATATCGCCAATAAAGGCAATGAGGGCGGCCAACGTCACGCCGAAGGTGGCGTGGATGAGATCCAGCGGCATAGAGGACGAACCTGCATCAGGGGGCGGCTCAAGTTGTGCCCATCCGTGAACCGTAGATCCTCCGTGGATATCTGTTACATCGGCCGCACTGGGGACAAAGCACGAAAAGTTTCGCGAGCACGGTCATGACCGTTGCGACTGTTGCTTTGGCGGTAAAGCAAGCAGTTTTCCCGACCGGATCAGGACACGAACGCTGCCGGCCCGATCGTCCCGAGCGGGGCATTCAGAGTCCAGTCCAATACCTGAGCCCCATTGGGTCGACACTCGTGGCGGCTCTTGTGCCGCCTGGCGTGTCGCCCCGCTGGGGCTCAGTTTTTCTCCATTGCGTATTCCAGCGGTTCGCACCGCTGACAACTAACTGACGCCCCTGCGGGGCTATGCCCAATTAGCGCGGAAAGACAAAGTTGCGACGGGAGATGTTGCCGGGGGAGAGGCCGACTTCGGCAAAGTTATACGAAGTGCCGTTCTGGGCTGCGCCGAGATTCAGGAAGAACTGATCGGAGGCCGTGGTGCCGCCAATGGTGCCGACGGTGTCGACGCCATCCAAGTAATCGGCCGGATGGGATTCCGTGAGCGTATAACTGCCGGGAACGAGGCTGCCGAAGAAGTAATCGCCGGCCGCATCGGTCAAGGCGGTCCGTTCGACGGCCGTGCCGAAACGGTCGGTTCCCGTCAATCGGACGGCGATGTGCGCGAGTCCGGTCTCGCCGGCGCCGCGGACGCCGTCTTGATTGACGTCGACAAACACGCAGCCGGCAATGCTGGCCGCTTCCCCTTCTACGGGACCGCTGTCGTTATTGGTCAGCGTGGCGGTGCCTTGCCCCGTGCCGATCGTGGCCTCCGTCGGGTTGGTCAGGTTGACGAAGAAGGTTTCATTCGCTTCCGCGAACACATCGCCTGTAACCACCACGGCAATGGTCTTCGTGGTCTCCCCCGCGGCAAAAGTCAGCGTGCCGCTGTTGGCCGTGTAGTCGAGTCCCGCGGTGGCGGTGCCGTCAGCCGTCGCGAACGCCACCGTGACCGCCTTCGACGATGGGTTCGAGAGCGTCACCGTGAACACCGCGTTCTGCGTGCCGGTCTCGCCTTCAGTGAGCGTGACGTTGTCAATCGAAATGGCCGGCGCCGTGTCGTTATCGGTAATCGTGGCCGCGGCCGTATCGTCCAGCAGAGTGGCGCCGGTCGCATTGCTCAATTTGACCGTGAAGTTCTCCGTAACTTCACTCACGCGATCGCCGACGACCAGCACGGTGATCGTCTTAGTTCCCTCGCCGGCATTGAACGTCAGATTGCCGGTCGCTGTCTGGAAGTCGCTGACGGCCAGGGCCGTACCTGCCACTGTCGCGTAGCTGACGATGATCGGCAACCCGCTGACCGCCGAGAGCGTGACGGCGAAGTTGATTTCCTTCGTGCCGTCGTCTCCTTCGGTGACCGTGACGTCGGCGATCGACATCGACGGTTCCGGGTCGTTGTCGGTGATGGTCCCTTCGCCCGTATCGTCGAGAATCGTCGCCCCCGAGGCATTCGACAGCTCGACGGTCAGCTTCTCGTTCGCTTCGTCGGTCGTGTCGTTCAGAATGGTGAGGTTAATCGTTCTGGTGGTGTCGCCGGGAGCGAACGTCAACGTACCGGTCGTGGCGTTGTAGTCGCTTCCCGCGACGGCGGTGCCGTCAGCCGTGGCGAAATCAACCGTGACCGTGCGGCCGCTGGCGGCCGAGAGCGTTACGGTGAATGCCATCCCACGAGTGCCGGTGTCTTGTTCGGCGACTGAGCGGTCGTTGATAGAGATCGTCGGCGTCGGATCCGTGTCGGTGATGGTCGCCACGCCTTCGCCGTCGGCAATGCCGGCGCCGGTGGCATTGGTCAGCACGAGCCGCAAAGTTTCATCGGCTTCATCCAGCGTATCGCCCACGATTGCGACCGTGACGGTCTTCGACGTCTCGCCGGCGGCGAACGTGAGCGTGCCGGAAGTCGACGTATAGTCGCCGGGCGCCAGCGCGGCGCCGTTGGCTGTGGCGTAGTTGATCGTCGCCTGCGTCGTGAGGGCCTGGCTCAGCGTGACGGTAAAGGTCACGTTCGTGGTGCCGGAGTCTCCCTCCGCGACGATCGGGTCGTCCACCGAAAATGCGGGGGCTTGAGCGTCGTCGTTGGTGATCGTACCCACGCCCGCGGCTTTGGTGATTTCCGCGCCGACGGGACTGGCCAAATTGACCGAGAACGTTTCGTCGTTTTCAGATGTGGTATCGCCCATGATGTCGATCGAAACCGTCTTGATCGTCTCACCGATGGCGAAGGTAATTGTGCCGGACTTGGCTTCGAAATCCTCGCCCGCGTTCGCCGTGGCGTTGGCCGTGTTGAAATTGACCGTGACGGGCGTCGTGGAAGCAGCCGACAACGTGACGGTGAACTCCAACTGCGAGTCACCGCTGTCGCCTTCGACCTTCGAGACGTTGTTGATCGACAACGTGAGCGGCGGCGTGTCGTCGTCGGTGATCGTGCCTGTGGCCTGGGCATCGCCGATCGTGGCGCCGGTGACATTCGTCAGGTTGACGAAGAAGGTTTCGTTTTCTTCGTCGAGCATATCGCCCACGACTTTCACGGTAACGGTCTTTGTGGCTTCGTTGGCGGCGAAGTCGACCGTGACGTTTTGCGGTTGAAAGTCGGTGTCGGTGAGGGCGGTATTCGGCGCAGTCGCGAAGGTGACGCTGGACGCCCCCGCCAATGAGCCAGTTCGGGTGACTGTGAACACCAGGTCGATCAGCCCCGCGTTGCCCTCAACGACCGACACGTCGGCCACGGACAATACCGGCGGCAGTTCCGGATCGTCGTCATTGATAATTGTGCCCACGGCCTGATTGTCCGCGATCGTAGCGCCGACGGCGTTGGTGAGATTCAGCAGGATCGTTTCGTCGTCCTCGTCGTCGGCGTCGCCTGTCACCTGGACCGTGACGGTCCGCTGCGTTTCGTTCGGGGCGAACGTGACGGTTTGCGTCAAAGCGGTGAAATCGGTTCCCGCCGTGGCGGTTGCGGCCACCGCGGCCACATCCACCGTCACCGCGGAGTTGATCGCCTGCGAGAGAATCAACGTGTACACAAGGTTGGTCGCGCCGGAATCGCCTTCATTGACGGAAACGTCGGCGACGGTGATCGACGGCATCGCGTCGTCGTTCGTGATCGTTCCTTGCGCCTGGTTGTCCGCGATCGTGGGACCGCTGGAATTGGCCAACGTGACCGTGAAGGTCTCGTCGCTTTCGAACTGCGCATCGCCGACGATGGGCACCGAAATGGTCTTGCTCGTCTCACCGGCGGCAAAGGTGATCGTGCCGGTCACCACATTGTAGTCGTTGCCGGCCGTAGCGCTGCCCGGCGTGGTGGAGAAATCCACCGTGACCGCAGTGGCGGCGGCATTCGAGAGCGTCACTTCGAACACCATGTTCAAAGTGCCGGTGTTGCCTTCCGCGAGCGTGGCGTCGGCAATCGAGATCGTCGGCGCCGGAGCGTCGTCGTCCACGATCGTGCCTTGGGCAATGCCGTCGGCAATGTTAGCGTTGACCGCGTTCGACAGCGTTACGAAGAAGTTTTCGCCACTTTCCGACAGTTGATCCGCGAGAACCGGGATCGTGATCGTCTGGGTAGTCACGCCGACGCCGAAGATCAACGAGCCGTTCGTTTGGGCCTCGTAATCCGCGCCCGCTGTTGCGGTGCCATCGCTCGTGGCATAGTCCAACGTCACCAATTCATCGCTGGCGGACGACAACGTGACGGTGAATTCCGCCAGGACCAAGTCATCGTCGCCTTCCGTGATCACGGCGTCGCTGATCGATAGCGTGGGTTGCACCGTGCCGATCGTCAACGTCGTGTTGACGAACTCGACTTCCTCGACGGGAATCTCGAAGTCATCCTCGTACAGCAGGATCTCGTTCCCAGACGTGTCCGCCGGGTCCAGCGTGAAGTTCACTTCCCCCGCTGAATTCGCCCGTAAGAGTACGGTGAACAACAACTTCTCGCCGCCTCCCAGTGGCTCAATGGACATTGAGACGCCGCCCGCTTCATTGATGAGACCGGCGGTCTGGGCATTTCCTTGCTGGGAAATCGTGTAGGGCGATTCATTCGCAACCCCGTCTCCGATGCTGGCCTGGGACGACACGAGGTTCGAGGCATAGGTCACGTCGACGTAGGCGCTATAGACGCCCTGCGGATCGGCGCGCAGATCGTCGACGTAGGCCCGCAGCAGGAATTCTCCGCCAGGAACAATGTTGGTGATCGGTTCAAAGGTCTGGGAATTCTGCGTTTCCAAGCGAATGCGAACTTTTTCGCCCGCCTGCGGACTCAGCGACTGGGAGGCGAGCGATGGCGGCGCGATTGAAATATCCTGCGGGCTCGATTCCATGGCCATCGGGGCGGAAGAGCCGTCGGCAAGAAATGCGGCGCGCGAAATCTGTGCTGAAAGCGACCAGGGGCCGGCGGTCAGCAACTCGCGCTTTTCGAGGGTTTCGGCCAACAACAGGCGGCGCTTGCCGGAACGTCCGCCGCCCAGCCAACTGGGCAACCAGGAGCGATGTGCGGGACGCGTACGACGTGAAGAGCGATACAAATTGATGGCCACAATGCTGTTCCACGGAGAAGGTAAGGCCCAAAAAAAATCGACGCTACGCCACAACATCCGAAACCGATTGCATCACCCAGTTTCGCGGCCCGAGCCGGTCGACCCTTGGACGACGCGATCCGACGGGTAGTTCCGCCGGGAACGACGGGGTCCCGTTTACGCGTGGGGCAAACTGGAGAAGCGCGGCGAATTCTGACGCCGGTAAGTTTCACGGTACACAGCCGCGCGGTTATTGCAAGCAAACGGCGCGTCCGCAACCGCGGAGGAGAGGGCAAAAACCGCGTCGGCGGCGCTCGCCCGAGCAGTTGTACTGGTCGTAGCGGCGGCGATCGCGTCGAGCGGTTCGACGGCCCGAGCACGCAGGTCCGGGGACAAGTTGCCCGGCGCGACGGCAGGTTCGTCGGATGGGCGGGCGATCGAATTGTTGATGTGGTTGATAACAATCAGGGCGTCGAGCGCCGAGATCTTGCCGTCCATATTGACGTCGTAAAAGCTCCAGGGCTGTTTGGGAGTCGGCGGCGAGGGGAGGCGGTAGGAGCCCTTGGCGTTGATTTCGTTGATAACGATCAAGGCGTCCAGCGCCGAGATTTTGCGGTCGCCGTTGACGTCGCGCGGTTCTAAGGAATTGTGATACGAGAGCGCTTCGTCGTCGTCCACGATCACCACGACGCCCCGCGCCCGCCCGATCGTGGCGCCGCGGGCGTTGCTCAAATCGACGGCCAGGTTCTCGTCGGGCTCGGGGAGCAGGTCGCCGACGACGAGGACGCTGATCGTTTGTTGAATCGGACCGCCGGGATCGAACGTAAGGCTGCCGCTGGCGGAGATAAAGTCATTGGCCTTGGCGGAACCTTCGATAGTGTGAAAATCGACGGTCACGCGGCTCGCCGGCGCCCGCGAGAGTCGCACGGTCAGACCAGCGGCCGTGGGGCCGGCGCTGGTCTCGGTGAAAACCAGGTTTTCGATCGTCAGCGTCGGCGGCCCCGGAACCGCCAAGAGGGCTTCGCCTAGCGACAGGAGATTGAGTCGTCGGTAATTCGCGCCAGTGTTGGTGACGTTGTCGTTTTCGTCGTCGCCGTCCTGGATTTGAATGCCGGTCGAGCGGAGCAGGTCGCGAAACTCCGTGGTCGTGAGCCGGCGGCCGCGTTCGCGCACGGAAAGTTGCTGCGCCAGGACCGCAGCGCCGGTTACGAATGGCGCCGCCATGCTCGTCCCCCGACGGGTGATGACGCCGCCGTTGCGGTCGGTCGACGTGATCAGGCCCCCGGGGGCAAAGATGTCGGTGAGTTGCGGGTGGCGTTGCGAGAAACTGGCCACACGATCGGGAGCAGTCGTGTTGTCGACCGCTCCTTCGTACGATTGGGCGCCGTAGTCATCGGCCCAGACGGCGCTTACCGCCAAGACTTTGGGGTCGGCGGACGGGTACGAGACGCCGATCTGGCTGCCGCTGTTCGAGAAGTCGTTTCCGGCCGCGGCGACGCAGATCACGCCCAAGCCGTCGAGTCGGGCGAACTCGTCCGAAATGACATAGCCCGTCTCGGCCGACGCATAGTTGCCGACGCCTAGCGACAGGTTCACGGCGACAATGTTATAGGTGGCGACATTTTGTTCCACCCACTGGAGCGCGGCCTCGATATCGGCCATCTCCGCCCCGCCCCCGGAGTCCTTAAAGACTTTGAGGATGATCAACTGTACGCCGGGAGCGACGCCAAAATGGGTCGTGTCCGCCGAGCCAACGACGCCTGCGACATGGGAGCCATGGCTCGTGGAGCTGCCGTCGCTGGCGTTGGCGTCCCGATCGGCGAAGTCGTATTGATAGACGATCCGGTCGGCGACGCCGTCGCTATTCTGGTCTGGGCCGAACGAGGGATGGTTCAGGTCGACGCCGGTATCGATGATCACGGCGGAATAGCCGTGTCCGTCGGCCCCCGCGAACCGTGGATCAGCGCGGTACAAGTCCAGATTTATCAAAGAAGCGGCATCGAGCATGGCGCGCGGCTCCAGGGATTCGAGCTTGCGAACCTTGGGCCCCCGCCGGACAAGCTTTTTGCACTTCCGCCACAGCATAAGGTTGGATTATAGCCAGGCATTTCCGCGCCGTCGCCAAGTGGACCGTTAGTTTTCCGCATCTGCCGGTTTTTCGGGAGACGACAGGCGTTGTTGATCGGCGAAGTCGCTGGCGCTTGTTCGCCCCCTCTGAGGTGGCTAATCTACTAGCAGAGTTGGCGGCGGTTGTTCGCCACAGGGCAGTGGCGCGGTGCAGTTGTCGCGCTATTCGTTGGGCAAAATGGCGATGTCTGATTTGGCCATCACTCCCTTGATTCGCGCAGCGCAAGGCGGCTGCGCGACTTCGCTCGGCCAATTGTTGGAGGCTTATCGGCCATTCCTGATTGCGATCGCCCGGGACTCGCTGGACAAGGAATTACAAGCCAAGGCGAGTCCCTCGGACCTGGTGCAGCAGACGTTCGTGGAAGCTCAACGCGACATTGCCCAAGCCAGCCTGCGGGGCGACGACGACTTACGCGCTTGGTTACGGCGATTACTGCTGAACAATATCGCCGATTTTCGACAGAGCTATCGTCGCGCCAAGCGGGCGATCCGCCGCGAGCAGGCGGCCGAGGAACATGCCTCGAAGGATTTGCTGTTGAATCTAATCGCGTCGGATATTACCAGCCCCAGCCAAGGCGCTGCACGCCGCGAGGAGCAAGACCGCGTCGAGTCCGCTCTGGATCGTCTATCGGAAGAATACCGGCAAGTCATCATTTGGCGCAACCGCGAACATTTGACGATCGCGGAGATCGCGGCTCGGCTGAATCGTTCTTCCGATGCGGTTCGGTTGCTGTGGTGTCGCGCCGTACAGCGGCTGAAGAAGGAGATTGAACGCGAAGGCGGGAATGCCTGAAGCAACGCTCGCGCACTGGTTGACTCGCGGGCGCCATGGCGGAATCCTGACGCAATGACGCATCATCACGGCGGATCGAATCCGCCTGGATGGGACGGGGGGCAGCGGCAGAT
>JAWXBP010000384.1 GCA_034440135.1 Planctomycetia bacterium | reverse complement strand
GCCCACATCCGTTTGTGCATCGTCGTGTTTCATGCCAAACTTATAGCGCCCCACACGCTCCCCCGCCAGAGGCTAAAAAATCACCGCCTCTACGGGCTATTGAAGTGTTCTACTCCGATGGGTACGGAATCGGCTCGCCGTCGAGTTCGCTGAGGGCGTTGCGCGCGGCGCGTTGCTCGGCTTCTTTTTTGTTCCGGCCCCAGGCGGGCTGGTAGCGGTTGCGGCCGACTTGCGCCGCCACCTTGAAGCACTTGCTGTGGTCGGGGCCTTTCTCGTCGAGCAACTGGTAGGTCGGCGTCATCGAGTATTCGCGCTGGGCGATTTGCTGCAGCAACGATTTAAAGTTGCTCACATGCTCGCCGCCGGCGGCGCGTTCGATTTCCGGCTCCATATGCTTTTCGACAAAGGCTCGGGCCGCCTCGTCGCCGCCATCGAGATAGATGGCTGCCACGAGGGACTCGAAAACATCCGCCAACAACGACGGGGGGATCACCGCGTGCGTGGTCATGCCTTTGCCGAGGATCAAAAACTCTTCCAGGCCGAGTTGCTCGCTAATCTTCGCACAGGTCTGACGGCTGACGACGACCGATTTGATTTTTGTCAGATCGCCTTCGAGCAAGTCGGGGAACGCGTGGAACAAGTTCTCGCAGATGATCACGCCGAGAATGGCGTCACCGAGAAATTCCAGTCGCTCGTTCGAGGCCAGACGATGATCGGCGCCGGAGGCGTGCGTCAACGCCGAGCGGAGCATCATTTTGTTCTTGAACACGTAGCCGATCCGGATTTCACAGCGCTCTTCCAGCGCCCGCCCGGCGTCGACCGGTTCAATTTCACTCATATCGGGCATCCGATAAAACTCGACCGTGGGGGACAGGGAATCGGGTAGACTTTACGTAAGTCTAACTGCCACAGCGTGTTTCCGCAATCTGACCGGTTCGCGACCCGCTCGGGTGGGGGAAGGTGAAGGAGTTTTCATTTCGCAAGACAGAACGCTGCCGCGGCAACGATCCGTAATAACATCCAGGGCTCGACGAATAAGTCACATCCTGTCGCTACGAAAGGCTAAGTCATGGAATGGACGCGGAACGCCGGAATGAACCAACCGCGTGCATCCGCGTAACTCATACAAGTGCGATTTCTCCACGAACTCGCCAGCAGTGATCCAAGGAACCCGCGGGCATTCGCCGCGCGGTGGAACGGAACACGAGGCATTCTCAGCAATCGGAGGTAGAGAATTATGGAACGAACGCAATTCAACAAAACCCGTTGGGGGCTCGCCGCGGCGGCCCTGGCGGCGATCGGCGGCGGCTGGAGTTATTACGACGGCGGCGCATTGGGAATTGCTCAAGCCCAAGCGGCGCAAGCGCCCGACACCGCGGCGATTGAACATGCCGAAGGCTTGTCGAAGGCGTTTCGCACCGCGTCGGAAATCGCCTTGCCGACCGTGGTGACGATTCGCAGTGAGACGAAAGCGAAGACCATGGAAGGCGCGTCGGAGAACGGCGAGAATCCATTCCGCGGTACGCCGTTCGAGGATTTCTTCCGCGACAATCCCAACTTCAAGTTGGACCGCAACGTGCCGCGTCAGAGCGGACTCGGCTCCGGCGTGATCATCGACAAGTCCGGCATCATCCTGACGAACAACCATGTCGTCGAAGGCGCCGATGAAGTGACCGTGGAATTGTCCGACGGGCGCGTGTTCAAAGGCACCGACATCAAGGTCGATCCCGATACCGACCTCGCAGTCGTTCACATCAAGGACGCGGGCACGTTGCCGGCAGCCAAGTTGGGCGACTCCGACGCGATGGAAATCGGCGACTGGGTGATCGCGGTCGGCAATCCGTTCGGATTGGAACAGACCGTGAGCGCGGGCATCATCTCCGGCAAGGGACGTTTGCTCGGTCAAGTGGAACGGGCCAACTTCCTGCAAACGGACGCGGCGATCAATCCGGGCAATTCGGGCGGACCGCTCGTGAATCTGCGCGGTGAAGTCGTCGGCATCAACACGGCTATCGCTTCCAACAGCGGCGGCTATCAAGGCATCGGGTTCGCCGTGCCGATCAGTCTGGCGAAGTGGGTGGCGGAACAACTCTCTGAATCGGGCACAGTCGCGCGGGCCTATCTGGGAGTCGGCATCCAACAAGTCGACGCGGATCTGGCGCAACAACTGGGCATCGACGCCAATGGCGTGATCGTCTCGGAAGTTTATCCGGATACGCCGGCCGCCGAGGCGGGGTTGAAGGATCAGGACGTGATCGTCGAGTTCGCCGGCAAGCAAGTGCATGACCCGCGCGAACTGCAAGGGTTAGTCGAACGGGCGCCGCTGGGCTCCAAGCAGGAAGTGAAAGTGGTGCGCGACGGCAAGACGGTGACGCTGGCCGTGACGGCGCAGACGTTGCCAAAGAACTTTGGTCGTCCCGACCGGAACGAAGGTCGCCGTGAGCAACGTGAAGAAGTCGCGAAAGCGAAAGACAATCCGCTGGGCATCGAAGTCGCGGATCTGGATCGCAACGTGGCGCGGCAGTTGAACTTCGAAGGTTTCGAAGGCGTGGTGATCACGCACGTCGAACCGGAAAGTCTGGCCGCCGAGGCCGGGCTGCAAGAACGGATGTTGGTGCTCAAGGTCGGCAAAACGCCGGTCACCAACGTCGCGGAATTCGAGGAAGCCGTGAACGCGAAGTCGCTCAAGGAAGGCGTGATGTTGCAAGTGCGCACGGAGCGCGGCAACCGTTACGTCGTCCTGAAGCAAGACTAAGCAACCCGGCGCCGTCCGGCCAGGGCGGCGTCGAGAAGTCATCACAGCAACACAACAGGGAAGCGGTCCAGGGGCCGCTTCCCTGTGTTTTTTTGCAGGGCGATCATATCGCCACGTTGGCCCGTAGCGCCAGCGAAGGAGAGAGGACGCCGATGATATTGGAGCCGAGTACGCCGAGCGAACCGGACTTTTGCAATCGAGTGTATCTCGTCGAAGCGAACGTCCGCATGGCGTTCACGTCAAACGATCACCGACATCAACTTCCCCTCGCTGGCGCTACGGGCTAG
>JAWXBP010000383.1 GCA_034440135.1 Planctomycetia bacterium | reverse complement strand
GTGCATGCGATCGGCGATCTCGCGCGCGCGACGGAGCATCACGTCGCCCCAGTTCGACCAGCTGCCCGATTCGCCATGTGCCTTGATGCCGCGGATGATATGGGGGTACTTCTCTATGAATTTGCGCATGACATCGGTATCGACGTAATCCGGATTGCGGTCGAAGGGCCCGCCCTTGCATCCGCGCAGCGCGCCGGCCAAGTTGACCGACAAGAACACGAAGGTCTCGGTTATTGCGGGGTCGATGGCGATGGCCTTGAACCCGTCGAAAGTCCACGCCCCGCAGCTGCCTTGGTCGACCACCGTGGTGCAGCCGGAATTGATGCCAGCGTCGTCCGTCGGCAGGCCGAAATCGGTGACATGGCGGTAGACGTGCACATGCAGGTCGATCAGCCCGGGCGCGACCACCGTACCACTAACGTCGACGACACGCGCGTTGCCGGCCTCTATGTCGGGCGCGAGCCGCACGATGCGTTGGCCGCTGATCGCGACGTCCAACTTGGCGTCGATGTCCTGGGAGGGATCGACGACGCGGCCGCCTTTGAGAATCAGGTCGGGGGCTGCACTGCTTGTAGGAGTGGAAGGGGTCATGGAGAAAAATCCTCAATCGAATTTCAGGTTTCGATCCTGAATGAGCTTGCGCCATTTGGCGACTTCGGCGACGACCACCCGGCCAAGATCCTCGGGCGGACCGCCTGCGACTTCATAGTCGAACGAAGCGAATCGCGCGCGCAATTGCGGCGCGGCTAGCGCTTTATGCATGGCGCCGTTCAGCACGGCGATCGTCGCGGGCGGGGTGCCCGCCGGTGCAAAGAGGCCGAAGAAGGAGCCCGCCTCGAAGCCCGCGACTCCGGCCTCGCTGATCGTTGCCGCCTCGGGCGCGCTCGGTGAGCGTTTCGACCCGCCCGTGCCGAGCAGTTTCACCTTGCCGGAGCGGATGAACTGGGTCGAGCTGCCCAGCCCGTCGAACATGATCTGCACTTCGCCGGCCATCAGCCCGGCCAACGCTGGGGCCGCGCCCTTGTAGGGAACATGAACGATCTCCACGCCGGTCATCGCCTTGAAGAGCTCGACCGGCAGGTGGTTGGCGCTGCCCTGCCCGTAGGTGCCGAAGTTGAGTTTGCCGGGTGAGCTTTTAGCGAGCGCGATCAGCGCAGGCACGTTCTGCGCAGGGAGCGCGGGATTGGCCAGCAACACGAGCGGATAGCGCCCGATCAGCACGACCGGCGCGAAATCCTTGACCGCGTCGTAAGGGAGCGACTTGACCACCGCGGGATTCGTACCGTGCGTGCTGCCCGAACCGAGCAGCACCGTATAGCCATCGGGAGGCGACTTGGCGACGGACTCCGCCCCCACCGCACCGCCGGCGCCGGGCCGGTTGTCGATGATTACGTTCTGCCCGAGCACCGGCCCGAGATGCTCGCCGACCAGGCGCCCGACGACATCGATGTTTCCACCAGGCGGGAAAGGCACGACCAGGCGGATGGGCCGCTCGGGATACGCTTGGGCGAACGACACCAGCGGGGCAAGTGCAAAAGCGGCGGCAAATGCTCGAATAGCAAGTGCCCGAATCAAGTGAGCCAGCACGGTGGGTTCCAGACGGGATTTAGCTGCGCGAACGACGTGAAAGAGGCTATCACACGCAGGTGCGGATACATTTTGCGCATTGCGAAACAGGGCTCGCGCAAACTTCGAACGAGCCGCCAGAATGGCCATCCCGAACGCTGGCCATTTCATCTATGTCGACGAACCCCGGACGTACCCGGCTGTATGGCGCGAACGTACGCGCAAACGGCATCCGCCAGCACTATCTGCGATACGGCGGCAAAGGCGAGCCGCTGGTCGTCTTGCCGGGAATTTCGAATTCCGCCGCGACCTGGGATTTCGTGGCCGAGCGTTTCGGCCGGGTGTACGACACTTACGTGCTCGACCTGCGCGGGCGCGGGTTGTCCGAAGCCGGTCCGGACTTGAGCTACGGCCTCGATACCTATGCAGCAGACGTCGCCGGATTCGCTGCGGCGCTCGGATTGCGGCGCTACAGGGTGCTCGGCCATTCGCTGGGTGCGCGCATCGTGGCCCGTCTCGCGCATCACCATGGCGAAGCGCTTGCGAAGGCGGTTCTCGTCGACCCGCCGGTCAGCGGGCCGGGTCGAAGGGCCTACGTCCAGACGCTCGCGTTTTTCCTCGACGCGGTGCGCGAGGCAAAGGCCGGCACGATCGACTTCGAGAAGCTGAAGGTGCGCTATCCGAAATGGTCCGAAGACCAGATGCGTACGCGAGCGGAATGGCTGCACACTTGCGACGAAAGGGCCGTCAGCGAGAGCTACCGCGGATTCTCCGAGGAGGAGATTCACAACGATCTCGCGGCGATGAAGACGCCGACGCTGCTGGTCGTCGCCGGCAAGGGCGGTGTGATCCTCGACGAGGACATCGCTGAAATCCGCAAGCTGATGCCGTCCATCGAAGTGCGCAGGATGGACCACGTCGGCCACATGATTCCGTGGGAAGACCTCGACGGATTCGTCGCGGCGCTGGAAGGCTTCGTCGACTGCTAGTAGTCTGTCGGCTCAGAGAGAACGCCAGTGCGTTCCGCACTCAATCGTTTCCACGACACAGCTTTTCGCATGGCAGGCATTGCCTATTCTTTGACCAAACGGCGTAAAAAGACGATTCTGTGCCCGTCATATTGAACATTGAAGCTTCCGCCCGTGGAAACCCCTGAACGAATGTCGCCGTCTGAGGAATTGAAATTGCAGCAACTGCTGCAAATGCAGTTCTGGCAACGTCAACGAAAGGATGACAGCACGACCGAGAAGAGGAATGCCGACGAGGCTGTTGCTGGCACAGATCTTCCCGACCGATGGGAACTGACCCGCGGCATCGTCCTTCATTCTTGGCAAGAGCGCTGTATTGAATCGTGGTTCTCTGCGGAAAAACGTGGCGTCATAAAGGTAGTGACGGGGGCGGGGAAGACCATTCTGGCGTTGGCTATCGCCGAAAGATTGCATACAGAAGTTCCGAACCTGCGTATCGCAATTGTTGTTCCGACAGTCGTGCTACTTGAGCAGTGGCGAGAAGAACTGCTTACCCAAGGGAATCTCCCCGCAAACGCGATCGGCCGATTGGGAGGTGGACAAGATGATATTTTCGACGATCGAACTCGAATTCTCATCTGCGTCCTAAATTCAGCATCGCGAAAGCTGCCGGACTTGGTGCGTCAATCCGGATTCGGTCCTTCTTTGCTCTTGGTCGTGGACGAATGCCATCGTGCTGGCGCGTCAGAAATGCAGAAGATCTTTCGCACCGAACGCGCGTATTCGCTTGGCCTTTCCGCCACACCGGAGCGCGATTCCGACTTCAAAGATGAAGATGAGTCAACGAGCAGTTCAAATCAAGAGGCCGTCCTGCCTCTTGAGTTTGAAGAAACCGTACTGGGCAAGGAACTGGGCCCTGTTATCTTCGAACTGAACTACGCAGATGCAATCCGGCTTGGAGTTTTGCCACCCTTCGGTATTGTCCACTATGGTCTGAACCTCAAGCCGCATGAGTTGGCCCAATACGAGCGCGTGAGTCGTGAAATAAAGAATTTACGCGAGGAACTGGAGAGGCCCGGGCGACAAGGTCTTGGTCTCATTCGATGGTGTCGCTCACGGGCCGCGGCGAATAATCCGGCCGCGGCGCGCTTGATCGGATTAACGACCGAACGCAAACGACTTCTCTTTCGAATGGAGGAGCGGGCGGCGGCGGTCGTCCGTATCCTTCGCGCCGCATTCGCAGAAAAAGCAGAAACGAAGGCAATTCTTTTTCACGAAAGCATTGAAGAAGTAATGCGCTTGTTTGCGCTATTGCGCGCGGAAGGTTTTGCTGTTGTTGCTGAGCATAGCGAATTTCCAGATGTGATGAGGGCGACCTCCCTTCGGCTTTTCCGACAAGGCGTTGCTCAAATTATTGTTTCGGCGCGCTCCTTGATTGAGGGTTTTAATGTTCCTTCAGCCGATCTTGGCATCATCGTGGCAGCTTCGTCATCAGTCCGCCAACGGGTGCAAACACTTGGCCGACTACTGAGAAAGGCGCAGGTCAAGGATGGTTCCGAGAAGCACGCCGTGTTGCATGTTCTTTATGCGAGCCGGACGGTAGATGAGATGATTTACGAGAAGGCGGACTGGGAGCAGTTTGTCGGTGCGGAGCGGAATCTATACTTCCTGTGGCCTGACGTTGAGCATTCCGACCCGCAGCCTGCCAATCAGGCACCACGTTCCCCTTTGCCCGATGAGTTGCTTGTTGATGAAGCGATTCTGCGTCTCGGTGAAACCTATCCTGGCGACCTCGACCAAGGCCTCGCTTGCACGCGCGATACGCAAGGCACAATTCGCACTGAGGATGGCCAGCTCATCGAGCCGCACCCGGAGTTGTTTGAAGTGCTGAAGGAATCCCGCAAGAAAGCCGGTCGTTTCCGAATCACGCCTACCCGCCACTTCGTCATCGAACTTGACAAAACAAGCGATGGCTGGCGGGGTGTTTACCTGGGCCGACTCAGTTCTCCTGTAAATCTCGTGACCAATGCAGAGGAGACGCAGAGCAATCGAAATTGGTTGCCTGGGGATGCCTATCCGCTAACCCGTGTCTCGGGAAAGACTTTTAGCGTACTCCAGCGCGACTCGCGACTTATCGCTATCAAAGATAAGGGACGTACGAGGTTTGTTCAACCATTGGACAAAATTGCAGAGCCATTCAAACGCGATGCGTTAGCTCATATCCAGTCGTTTCTAAAATCGATGCATACCAAGGGTCATCGCGTAAGCAAAATTTCTGTGACTAAAGAAGGGCATGTCGTCTACGTTTTTCAAAATCAGGCATTCTTCGTCGGAAGCGCGCCCGAAGGTTCGGAAGGGTTTGACTTTGAAGGGTAGGCTCATCCAAGGAAAATAACGCTATGCCGACTAGCAAAGTAATACCGAAGCGGTTGCCCGTATCTCCCGGACTGGACTCGCGCTTCACTATTCGTCACAACATGGCTCAAGATGGTGAATGGTGGGTTCACTACACACCTCAAGGCGAGGATCCGATTCCGTCGGACCAACCACATCCTGCACTGGTGAGTAAGGTCAATCTGCTGAAGGAGATTGAAGGGAATCAACCGGGTGGCGGCTTCAGCATCAATGAGCACTTTCAAGTCATAGCGCGAATGAACGCGCCTTCCGGTTATAAAGGCAATGCCATTCACGTGGTCGACATTGCTGACGGCACTGTTTTCGCATATTCGACGAAGATAACCTTTCAAGAGGGTGCGCTCGATCCCGGAGTGACACCAATTGTTGGTGATACGTGGCCTGGCCCCCTGTGTGGTTCGTCGTACAGTTTCGCAGCGCTAAATGCCCCAAAGCCCCCTTCAAATAACGTGGACGAAATATGGACTGAGGTAGGCGGGACAAAGCTCCAACTTTCCGCCCAAGTTCCTGCTTCTTCTTATCCCCCAATTTCAGGCGCTTTGGCCGCTTTCCTTACGGCTCTACGGCAACGGTTGCCGGGAGGAGGGCGATTCCGTGTGAACGAATGCGGTCGTGCCTTTACGGCCGACAACAGTATTTTTGTGGGCGTCGTCCCTTTAGATCAATGGTTCCGACCTATCGCACTAACGGACTAACTTTTTGAGATAGCAGGGCGACCAACTATCGGGAACGCGGCGCTCAGTCTTCGAGAATCAGCAGGTCGACGCCTTCGTCCACCTGCTCGCCGGCGGCGTAGCGGATCTCCACGACCTTGCCCGCGCGCGGCGCCGTGATCGTGT